>JANYCM010000347.1 GCA_025360285.1 Sphingomonadales bacterium | reverse complement strand
TACCCTGGCGCATAATGTCGGCAGCAAGGCCGAGGTCGATGCGCTGCTGGCGACAGCCGTGGCCAGTGGCGGGACGTTGCAGAAACCGGCGCATGATGCCTTTTGGGGTGGCTATTCAGGCTATTTCTGCGATCCCGACGGCCATCCCTGGGAAGTCGCCTATAATCCGTTCATGCCGCTGAATGCCGATGGCAGCGTGACGCTGGGCGATTGATCCGCTGTCCTACACGGACCAAATGGGTTATAGTGGCGACTCGAAAGCTTTCGTTGCTCCTTGACATTGGTGGATCGACTGGTGCTGGCGCGGTCTGCCAAGATGCCCGGCAAAGCCGCAACCACCAATGCAGGGACTTTCGTCAACTTCCGCGGCCTTGAAGCGGATTTTCAAGTGATGGATCGAAGGCGGCACAGGCCGACCTGCCGGGATGTCAGGCACAGGAAAAACGGCCGAAACAGGAAAACAAGGAAAATAATGCGATGGCGTAACGAATTTCCAGGCGGTGAATCGACCTCTGCCAGCCAGGCTCAGCCGGCGTCGGATGCCAGGATGCTGGCCTGCAACAGGCTGAGCGCGGCGGCGGCAAAGGCCAGCATGTTTTCGGTGCGGTCCATGCGGCCGGTTTCAAGGGTTTGTACCGCGCTGGCCGGCCCGGCAATGGCGAGGCAGCTATGGCCGGCGGCATCGCCATAGGGGTTGCCGGTTGGGCCCGAGGCGCCGGTTTCAGCGATACCCCAGACGGTGCTGAAGCGCTGACGGACGGTTTCGGCGAGCAGCGCGGCATAGGGTTCGCTGGCGGATTTGAGGCCGCGAACATCCTCGCGTTTCAGCCCGAGCAGGCGGTGGCGGGCGCGCGGCGTGTAAACGACAGCGCCGCCGATATAATAGGCCGATGCACCCGGCACGCTGAGCAGCGCCGCCGAGATCAGGCCGCCGGTGGAAGATTCGGCGACCGCAAGGGTTTGCCGGCGTGCCATGAGCAGAGCGGCAAGGGTCTGCGCCTGGGCAAAAAGCTGTTCCATGGCGGGACTATGGCGGCTTGGCTCGCCCCTCACAACAGGCGTCGAGCGGCGGCCGGCGATCATCGTCGGCATCGGCTATCCGACCGACAATCTGTGGGTCGCCACGCGGCTGCGCCAACGCGATCTGCTGCCCGAAAAGCCAACGCCGGATTATCTGCCGACCTTCCTGCAAAGCGCCAGCTTTCTTGGCGCCACTGCCGATGATGCCGGCGGTGCGGAGCAATTCTATCATTTTATCGTCGATGAACTACGGCCGCGGCTGGCGCAGGAAATGCCGGTCAACGCCGCCAACCAGACCCTGTGGGGCCATAGATATGCGGGGCTGTTCACCTTGCATGTGCTGTTCAACCACCCGGCCGCTTTCCAGACCTATATTGCATCGAGCCCGTCAACGCCGTTCAACAACCGCGCGATCTTTGCCGGCGTCCCCGTGTTCAAGGCCGCGATCGAACACGGCGAGGCGCACCCGCGCATCCTGCTGACCGCGGCGAGCCTGGCAAATTATCCCCCCGCCGCCATGCTGGCCAGCATGAAGCCCGACGATGTGCTGCGCTTTGCCAAGCAGGGCAGCATGATCGGCAACATGATGGAATTGGGCCTCACGCTGAAGGCGATCAAAGGCCCGGCCGGGTATTCCGTCAGCCGTTATGTCTTTGATGGCGAAAACCATATGAGCGTCGTGCCGGCCAGCCTGTCACGCGCCCTGACCTTTGCGCTCAGCACCCTGCCGGAGCAATGACCCGATGCCTCTGACACTTGCCGATTTCGCCGCTGATCCCGCGCAGCTGCCGCACCCGGTATCGGCCGGCTTCGATCCGGAGCGCCCCTGGCTGACGGAAGACCTGCCGCCGATCTACGCGACGAAGGTCGTCCGCAGCATCTTCATTCCGATGCGCGACGGAACAAGGCTGTCGACCGATTTCCACATCCCGCTTGGCGCCACTTTGCAGTTGCCGCTGGTGCTGGTTCGTACTCCTTATGGCAAGAATTTCAGCCGCGGGGCGCTACCGCAGATCCTGCCTGAACAGGGCATCATCTATGCCGTCCAGGATGTCCACGGCCGCAATGAATCCGAAGGTGAGTTCCTTGCCTACACAGGCCAGGATCGCGAGGACGGCCATGACACGGTGAGCTGGCTCGCCGGCCGGCCGTGGAGCAACGGCAGCATCGGCGCCATGGGATCATCCTATACCGGCGAAACCGCTGCCAAGCTTGCCGCCACCATGCACCCGGCGCACAAGTGCAACATCATCATGTTCGATGGTGCCTATGCCGGCGGCCACAGCCGCAACGGCGCCTATCTGCAGGGCGGCGTCGTCATGCTGCGGATGCTGTTCGACTGGTTCCGCAATTATGTGCCAAAAATCTCCTATGGCCCGCCGGCGCATATCGACCGCGAAGCGTGGTTCCAGTCGGACTGGGCGTCGGCCTATGCGTTGCAGCCGGTGGCGCTGGCGCCAGTCGATATGGACGCACAGCTGCTGACATTGCCGGTCGATACCATGCTCGATCGCTGCGCTTCGCCGCCCAGCGAATTCGCTGACATGATGCGCCGTTCTGCCGATCCGGGCGATCCCTATTGGGCGGCACAGGGCTATCTGACCGAGGCTGACCATTTTCACACGCCGAGCCTGCACATTTCAGGCCCGCTGGAGCGCGGCGGCAGCGGCCCCGACAATTTCCGGCTGTTCCGCAGCAACGGCATCGACGCCTCCACCCGCGATAACCAATATCTGTTGTTCACCCCGGCGCCGCACAGCCAATATCATATGTCGAGCGAGCATACATTGTATGGCGCCCGCGATTTCGGTGACACGCGGCTGCCTTATTACCGGATGATCGTCGATTGGTTCGGGCACTGGTTGCGCGGCGATGCCCCGACGCATCGTGCCTGGCCGCCGGTGCGTTATTTCACCGTCAACAGCAACCGCTGGCAAACGGCGCAGGACTGGCCGCCAGAGGATGCGAAACCGGTGTCGTTCTTCCTAGCCAGCGATGGCGGCGCCAATACCCGGCTGGGCAACGGCCGGCTGGTGCCGGCATCCCCTGGTACTGCCGCCAGCGACGGTTTCCGTTACGACCCTGCCAACCCCACCCCGGACCAGCCACCGGCGACGGCACGCGACAGCCTGGGGGGTGGCTATGCCTATCGCAGCACCATCGAACTGCGCGATGACGTACTTGTCTATACCAGCGAACCGCTCAGCGAAGCCCTGGAAGTCGCCGGTTTCGTCAGCGTAACGCTGCATGTGTCGTCATCAGCACCCGATACTGATTTCGCCGCAGTGCTCGTCGATGTCGATCCCGAGGGCCGTGCCCTCCACGTCACCCATGGCCAGGCGCGCATGCGCTACCGCGCAGGTCAGGACCGCAAGCTGTGGATGAAACCTGGCGAAATCTATCCGGTAACCATCGATCTGTGGCACGCGGCGATCACCTTTCCCGCCGGCCACCGCATCCGGCTCGACATCGCCTCCAGCCATTTTCCGTTCTTTGATCGCAACCTCAACACCGGTGGCGACAATTACACTGACACGCATTTCGACATTGCCGACAACCGCGTCCACCATGGCGGTATTCATGCCTCGGCATTGGTGTTGCCCGTGCGTTCTGCAGGTTGACCAGTGTTATAACATCTAATAATCATCGGCCCTGACTTCGGGCCAGAGGATCTTTACGGCATGACTGCCCACCCCCCCAATCGTCGGCTGATCTGGGACAATGTCGTGCCGCTGTCGACGATCGTCGGCAATAATATTACCTTGCTCGACCGCTATCACGCGGCCGGGCACAGCATGGTCTCGTTGACTATCGCCGGCGATGAATGCGGGCTGGGCGAGGCCATGCACCGCCTTGCCGGGGCCCGTGCCGCGATCGCCGCGCGCCGTGACCGCATGGTGTTGGCGACCAGTGTCGCCAACATAGTAGCCGCGCACCGTGACGGCCGGATGGCAGTTGGCGTTCATCTCGAAGGCACAGGCTGCCTGGAGGGCGACGTCGATATGCTCGACGCCTTTTATGCGCTCGGTATCCGTCACGCCATCCTCGCCTTCAACCAGAACAACGCCGCCCCCGGGGGCTGTGCCGATATCGGCGACATCGGCCTGTCGCGGCTCGGCCGGCGCTATCTCGATGTGGATCGGCGTGCAAAAGGGACCCTGTTAGCGGGGTGATCGGCGTTCAAAAGGGAACCACCATTCCGATGGTTTAGACAGCGACCTGGTTTTCAGGTGGCGAGATCGGGATGTTGGTTGTGGAGACGGTTGTACGGATT
>JANYCM010000343.1 GCA_025360285.1 Sphingomonadales bacterium | reverse complement strand
GATTTCGGCCAGCGCCTTGTTGGTCAGGTCATGACTCCACACATCGCGGTCGCGCCAGACGATGTCGGGCTGGCCGGTGTGGCGGGCAACGACAACGGCATCGACGCGCGGCGGCGTCGCCACCAAAGCCTCGGCAACGGCGATGCGGATGCGCGCCGCCGCCGTCGAATCGACCGTGCCGGCCTTGCCGAGTTCAGCCAGGGCGCGCCCGACGCCGCGCATGACATCGCCGCGTTCAACGGTAACTTCGCCCTTCAACGTCGCGGTGACAGTGTCGGCGATGCCCGCTGACGTTGCAGTCGAAAGCCCAAGGTCAGCGCCCGTCAAGCGATCCGTCAGCAACTTTAACGCCACCTGCACCGGGACATAATTATCCAGCGCCGGATCGGTATAGGCGGTCTTGAACGGCACGATCTGCGCCATGCGATAGCCGCCATCGGCGGTGATGACGATCCTGGCACCGGCGTCATGGATGCGATCCGACAAGGTCTTGTCGGAAAAGCCACCGAACACCGGCGTATAGAGCACACCGATACGCTTGGCGGCTTGGGTCCAATATAGCTGGGCCGGGATGTTCGGCATGTTGAGCGCGATGCGATCGCCGGCCCTCAGCCCCAGATTTTTCAAGGCGATGGCGCACTTCGCCGTTTCGAGCAGCAATTGCTTGCGGCTGATGCTGTAGCAATCCACGGGCGCGCCGCGGCCACCATCCTGCGCCATGTCCCAGCGATCACCTTCGAAGATGAAGGCGGCTTCGTCGCCATGACCGGCGAGGACATGGCGATCGACTTCATTGAAGCAGCAATTCGTCCGCGCGCCATCGAACCAGCGGAAATGCGGCGCATCATCATCGTTGAAGGCGCGCGTCCAGGGGCGGAAGCTGGCGGGCAAATCGGCCGTGATGGGTTGGGCGGTGGCGGCGTCCCACCCTGACCATGACTTGCCATCAAAGCTGAGCCAGGCTGCCGCGCCACCTGCAAGATCGACGAGCCAGTGAAGATTGCGCGCGGCGATATTGCCGTGAAAGGTACCGGGATCGGCCAGGACTGCGCTGCGCATGGCGTCCCAATCGGCGCGATCGCGAACAGGATTCGTCAATATTGTCATGAGCGCCGGGGACCCGACGACATTTTCCGGCTTCAATTCCACGTCGGTCATTGCATCGCCCCTGATCGATCTTCGTGCCGGCATAACCCGTCACCAGCACCTCGCCAAGCCACGCCCGAAAAAGCAGCGACTTGGTGCAATCTATTCGCTACCGCGCCATTACGGCACGATTATGTCTCTTAGCAAGCCTAAAACACCAAAGCTATTGCCATAAGTGGCAATCCAGCGCCTTGTTATTACCAGTGTGTCAATTCGCCCCTGCCGCCGTCGTGCGGCGTGCCGCCCCGAGCGGCCTCTCGCAGGCCGCCAAAGACGGATGAAGTTTTTTGGGCCAATCGATAAATGCAAAGCCGGCTGTCGCAATCGCCGACCCGACACGCAAAAACGCGCCGCACAAAGTGCGACGCGTTTTCGATAACCAACTACCTGTTCGTCAACCGCGAACGGCTGACTGATAATCAGGCGGCGACAGTGATCTTGCGGCGGCGCGAGGCGACGCCAACCATGCCGAAGCCGATGATCATCAGCGCCCAGGAAGCCGGTTCCGGAACCGACGGCACGAACGGCGCCGGATCGGACGAGAAGGTGCCCGACGACGAAGCCTTGAACGAGCGCAGCGCCTTGCCCGAGGCACGGAACAGCGTGTTCGTCACCGAGGTCAAGTTGATGGCAACATCTTCGTTCGAACCATTCTGGAAGGTCACGAAGTCCGAGTTGAACACCACGGTGCTGCCCTGGGTCGTCGAACCCGAGATGCTCGCCGCCGAGGCACCGCTGAAGCCACCGAGGTTGCCCGAGAAGCTGCCGCACAGCAGACACGAATTGGCGGCGATGGTCACCGACGGCGACAGCATAACAGCGTGAACGTTGCGGAAGCTGAAGGTAACGTTGATCAGCTGCTGGTTGAGATAATTGGGGTTGCCGGGGATCGGGATCGATGCGGCCGGGGTGTTCACCACTGTGCCGCTCAGCGACCAATTGGCGAGAATGTTGCCCAGGCCCGGCAGGATCGGGAGGTTGAGGAAGTAGAAGTTCACCTGAGCGGTGTTGCTG
>JANYCM010000246.1 GCA_025360285.1 Sphingomonadales bacterium | reverse complement strand
CTGGGCGCCAACCACCCGATGGGCCCGTTGACGCTGGCTGATTTCGTTGGGCTCGATACGCTGCTCAGCATCATGAAGGTGATGCAGGAGGCGACCGGCGATCCGAAATATCGCCCGGCGCCCTTGCTGGTGAAATATGTCGAGGCCGGCTGGTATGGTAAAAAGTCGGGGCGCGGCTTTTATGACTATTCAGGGCCGGAGCCCGTGCCAACGCGATGAAACTGACCTTCACCAAAGGCTCGGGCAAGTTCGATTGGTTGGACATCGTCACGGCCACCGGGCCGCAGCCGCCGATCCAATGCCCCAAACAGGGTATCATCCCGCATGACATGGTGCATTTCGTCGTCGAGACGGAAGTCGCCACCTGCGGCTTTCTGGGGGGCATCGCGGCTGGTGGCGACAGCGGCTACACTGCCGGCACCGACGATCCGCATCACCGCGCCGTCGAACGGCTGGTCGAAACCATCCAGGCCGAAGCGTGGAGTGGGCTGCCGGTGCCCGATGCCGACTTCATGGCGCTTTATCGCGTCACCTGCGATGCCTGCGGCGACACACCGCTCGATCTCGATGGAGCGACACTTGCGGCTATCCGGGCACGGCTAGCCGATCTGACGGCGCAATGGGCCGCTATAACGGTGGGTGGGACACTGGAACTGCGGCTCAGCGCTCCGACCGGCGGATGACAAGTTTCAGCCCAGACCACACCATGTCCACGGCGCAAACCTTCACATCGACATAACCCAGTGGCAGGGCAACAGCGCGGATCACGTCTTCGGTAATATCGGTCGGCACCTTCGCCGCCTTTTTCGGCCAAGACACCCAGACCATGCCTGCCGGTGCCAGCAACGGCCGCAACCGGGCGAGCACCGCATCAAGTTCGGCCCGGTCCACAGTGAAAACATGCGCCGACACCAGCCCGGCAACAGGTTCCGCCAGCAAGTGCGGCGGATCATCGCCATCAACCTCAGCCGCCACCGCATCGGGCATCGCCAGCCGCCACGTCGCCTGGCCGGCCGTCACCCCCAGCTTCTTGCGCAGCGGCGTTTCCGAGTAGCCTGCGCCTCTCGCCCCCTTCATCGCGGCTTCCGTCATCGCATCTGCCCCCGTATAGACCCGCCATGAGCAACGCCCCTGACCCTGATATGATCGCCAAGACCGAAACGCTGATCGAGGCCCTGCCCTATCTGCAACGCTATGCGGGCAAGATCTTCGTCGTCAAATATGGCGGCCATGCCATGGGCGATGCAGCGCTGGCGCAGGATTTCGCCGAAGATATCGTGCTGCTCAAGGCCATCGGCATCTTCCCCGTCGTCGTCCATGGCGGCGGGCCGCAGATCGGCGCCATGCTCAAGCGCCTGGGCATTGAAAGCCGCTTCGTTGATGGCCTGCGCGTCACCGACAAGGCGACCGCCGAAGTCGCCGAAATGGTGCTGGCCGGGTCGATCAACAAGGAACTTGTCGCCTGGATCGAACGCGCCGGCGGCCGGGCGGCCGGCATTTCAGGCAAGGACGCCGGGCTGGTGCGCGCCGTCAAGGTCACCCGCACCACCCGCGACCCCGGCAGTGCCATCGAACAGGTTGTCGATCTGGGCTTTGTCGGCGAACCCGAATCGGTCGATCGCACCATCATCGACACGCTGCTCGGCGCCGGCATCGTGCCGGTGATCGCGCCGGTCGCGGTGGGGTCCGATGGCCATACCTATAATATCAACGCCGATACCATGGCCGGCGCCATTGCCGGGGCGCTGGGCGCGGCGCGGCTGTTCCTGCTGACCGATGTCGCCGGCGTGCTGTCCAAGGACAAAGAATTGCTGACCGACCTCAGGCCCGCCGATATCGCCGCTCTGGTCGCGGAAGGCACCATCACCGGCGGCATGATCCCCAAGCTGGAAACCTGTGTGGCGGCGGTGCAAGCCGGCGTCGATGCCGCGGTCATTCTGGACGGCCGCATCGGCCATGCCATGCTGCTGGAAATTTTTACGCGGCGGGGTGTTGGAACACTGGTCCGCGCCTGATCAGCGCGGCTTGATCGCCAGCAACTCGATATCGAATTCCAGAACCGCACCAGGCGGAATCACGCCGCCCGCGCCGCGCGATCCATAGGCCAGGCCGGGCGGCACAACGAAATGATATTTCGCCCCTGTCGGCATCAGCTGCACGCCCTCGGTCCAACCGGGAATGACCTGGTCGAGGGGAAATGCCGCTGGCTGGCCGCGCTGATAGCTGGAATCGAACACCGTCTTGTCGAGCAGCCGGCCTTCATAATGCACCAGCACGGTATCAGTGGCCGCCGGCTTGGGGCCGGTTCCAGGGCGGATGACATCATATTGCAGGCCGCTGGCGGTGGTCATCACGCCGGGCTTGCGGCCATTTTCGGCGAGGAATTTCATGTCGCCCGTCCGCATCACGGCGACCTGTGACTGCGTGCCGGCCCAGACGGCCAGCAGCACGATCACCAGGATCACCGCCCCGCCGACCAGCCATTTCATCATCCCGCCGGCGGAACCGGCGATTGGGCTGCTCGTCGCCATGTCGGGAACCTTTGGCTTATTTCACGCCATCGCGTTCGGCGCGCTTGCGTTCCAGCTTGCGGGCACGGCGCACGGCAGCGGCCTTTTCACGGGCGCGCTTTTCGCTCGGCTTTTCATAATGACGGCGCAGCTTCATTTCGCGGTAAACGCCCTCGCGCTGCAGCTTCTTCTTGAGCGCGCGCAGCGCCTGATCGACATTGTTGTCGCGAACCACGATTTGCATGCAGCCGTTCTCTCCATTCACGTCGCCGGGGCTGGCACAGCCTTTGCCTTTTGGGCGCCGACGCTTGTCAAAAAATAAGTGATTCCGGCAAGCGAGCCTGCCCGAGCGAAGGCGGCGCATAGCAGAGGTCGTCCCGACAAACAAGCGCAGCGCGCCCAAGTGATTCAGACCATGGTGAAATGCGGCAATCGCGGCGCTGGAGAGCGGCGAGCGAACCGGCTATGCTGAGATCATGAGTGAAGATCTTCCCCTCGCCGAACTGCGGCCGCGCCTTGTCGCCGCGATGCTGCCGCATGTGCCCTTCGACGGCTGGAGCGCGGTCGCCCGTGATGCCGCCGCCGATGCGACAGCTGTTGATCGCGATATCGCCGCCCTGGCGCTGCCCGATGCCGCGGCGATGACCGATGCCTACACCGCCCGCGCCGATGCGATGATGGCCGCGGCGATGGCCGCCGCCGGTGCCGACACGATGAAGGTGCGTGATCGCATCAAGCTGGCGCTGAACACACGATTCGAACAGGCCGGCGATGACCGCGAGGCGGTACGCCGCGCGCTGGCGGTGATGGCCCAACCCCGCAACGCCGGCATGGTGGCGCGCACCCTGTGGCGGACCGCCGATGCGATGTGGCGCGCCGGCGGCGACACCGCCACCGATTTCAACCATTATTCGAAGCGGATTATCCTGGGGTCGGTCTATTCGGCCTGCCTGCTCTATTGGCTGGATGATGACAGTAACGATCACGCTGCAACCTGGGCCTTCATCGATCGGCGGATTGATGGCGTGATGCGGTTTGAAAAGACCAAGGCGCAGGTCAAGGAATCACTCGCCTGGCTGCCCGATCCGGCGCGATTCCTTGGTCGGTTGCGCTATCCGGCGGTCTGAAAAAGCCCTGCCGGTGATCGATTTTATCACTGAATAATTCGTTACGGTGCCGAGTTATTTTCCTTATTTTCCTGCTTCGGACGGTTTTTTCGGGTGTGGCGGGCATTTCGGGCAGATTCCGGCCTCGCAGTAATCGATTTTATCGATGAGAAAGAGCGGCGGCGCGCGGCGCTTTGTGGCCTCATTCGTTCACAAACCCTCGCCATGCTGAACTCGATTGGCTTCGCCGCCCTTCGGGTCAGCATGACGAGCGCTGCTATGGGAAAGGCTGTCATCATAACCGATCCGACCCCTGTAGGACAGCTACCTCCCCGCCCCCAGTTGCGGCTGGCGCTTCCCCGCCCTACATGATAACCGTTCGCAACAGCCACCGCGATTGGTTCCGCCACCCATGCCCCACACCCGCCTGATCGAGCGCCTGGCGCCCGGCGAGATCGCGACCATCGCGGCGATTGACCGCGCCGGGCTCGATCCGTTGACGGCGCAGCG
>JANYCM010000241.1 GCA_025360285.1 Sphingomonadales bacterium | reverse complement strand
CCCCAGCCCGATGCGGATATCGGCACCGATCAGCAGGCCGGAAATGCGCGCCGCGGCATCGGCCGCCGCCAGCCGGCCGGTGACAACGCGGGCGCGGGTGCCGAACAGCGCGGCGGGCAGATCATCACTGGCCAGGCTGTGGGCCACACCATCCCGGAACGCCGCGCCGACGCCGGGGGGAGCGCTGAGCAGGTCACTGAGGATGGAGCGGTGGCTGAGCGCTGCAAAAATGTCGCCGGTCATGATGGTGCGGAAGCGGGTGATGCGGCCGGCCTCGACATGCACCCATTTGGTGTGGGTGCCGGGCAGGCAGATCAGGACGTCGGTAATCTGGTCGGTGGCGAGGGCGCCGATGATCTGGGTTTCCTCGCCGCGCATGATGTCGGGATCGGTGGTGTTATCGCACAGCACGCCGGGGATGATGCGGGTGCCGGGGCCAGCGGTGACGATGCCGGCGGCGATGGCGGCGAGGCCGGCGGGGGCGGTGACATAGGGCACATCCCGCCAGCCGCGGTTGGAACCGACCATGCCGGCGAGCAGCAGCGGCACGCCGGCCGCGCCGGCCCGCAGCGCGGCGATTTCGGCGGGGAAGTCGGTAACGGCCAGGATGCCGCGATCATCGCTAGTCTGCGCGATGATCGCGCCATCGGCGGCGAGCGCGAAGCGGCGGCGGTTTGTCGTGCCCCAATCGACGGCAATGAGCGCGGGTTTTGGGGGTGGCGACACGGGTATCTTTCGCAAACGACCCTGAAATCCCCCGTGGCACTACCCGGATACCCGGTGGCGGACCGGCCACGATACCGCCGCGACCGGCCGGACTACCCGAAAAACACCCGGAAAATCCGGGTTTTCCCCCTTAGCCGAGGACGCCGCGGGTAACCATGCAATAGAGCATCGGGAAGCTGAGCACGAAGTTCGTGCGGCTGAACAACATGGCGGTCTTGGCGGCCTTTGCCTTGGCATCGGCATCGGCATCGACAATCCCCAGGGCGATTTTCTGGTTCGGCCAGATGAACATCCAGACGTTGGCAGCCATGATGATGCCCAGCCACATGCCGGTGCCGATGTTGCGGAAACCTTCCTGGAAGGTCAGCGCCTGAATCAGGTAATTCTGCTGCGGCGCCCCGGCAATGGCAAGGCCGATAACCAGCGTGGCGATGGCGGCCCAGCGGAACCAGAACAGCGCTTCTGGCGCTATGTACCTGGAAACGCCGGGTTTAAGTTCGGCAGGCACCTTGGGCATGGTGGGGATCTGCACCAGGTTGAAGTAATACAACAGGCCGATCCACACGACGCCAACCAGCGCATGCGAGAAGCGCAGAAAGGCGTTGAACCAGGCGAGATCGAGCGCATTGCCGTTCAGAATCACGATCGCCAGAATGAGGAGGACCCCGCCCAGCAGCAGCGACCGGTTAAGATTGCCCAAGATATTCGCCATGTCCGTTTCGACCCCTGAATTTTGCCTGTTTATCTATAGGCGAGGTGCTTGCGAATGTTAAGCCTTTACCCCTTGCCCATCAGGCTGAGCACTTCCTTGCGGCTGCGATCATCGTCGCGGAACACCCCCATCATCCGGCTGGTGGTCATCACCACCCCCGATGTCATCACCCCGCGCGCCGACATGCAGGCGTGGGTCGCTTCGATGACCACCGCCACGCCGACCGGATCGAGATGCTTCTGGATGCAGTCGGCGACTTCGGCGGTCAGCCGTTCCTGGACCTGCATGCGCTTGGAAAAACCCTGCAACACCCTGGCAAGCTTGGAGATTCCGACAACGCGCTTGTTGGGCAGATAGGCGATATGGGCCTTGCCGATGATCGGCGCCATATGATGTTCGCAGTGCGATTGGAACGGAATATCGCGCAGGATGACGATCTCGTCATAGCCGCCGACCTCGCCGAAGGTCTTCGACAGATGGACGCCGGGGTCTTCCTGATAGCCGCGGAAATATTCGCGATAGGCACGTGCGACCCGCGCCGGGGTTTCCAGCAGGCCTTCGCGATCCGGGTCATCGCCGGCCCAGCGGATCAGCGTGCGAACCGCGTCTTCGGCCTGGCTTTGTGGAATCGGTTCGATATGCGGCGCCGGATGGCCGCTGCCATAGTCATCATCGTCCATCTGACGCTATCCCCAAGCCATTTTGTCTGGCGCTGACTTGGGGATGGCGGCGGCATTTCGCAACGGCGCAAATGTCGCAGCGCATCAGGCGGGATGGTGCGCTGCGGGCGGCGCCTCACTGCGCCGCGCGGCCGGCGATAGCGCCGGCCGGATCAATCGCGCTTGGCCCGGCTCGCCTTTTTGCGCTCATTGGGATCAAGGTGGATCTTGCGCAGCCGGATGAAGTTGGGCGTTACTTCGACAAGCTCATCCTCATCGATATAGGCGATCGCCTGTTCCAGGGTCAGGCGCTTGGGCGGCGACAATTGGATGGCATCGTCCTTGCCGCTGGCGCGGAAGTTGGTCAGCGCCTTGGATTTCAACGGGTTGACTTCCAGATCTTCATCACGGGCGTTTTCGCCGATGACCATGCCTTGATACACTGCCTCGCCCGGTTCGATCATCAACGTGCCGCGCGGCTGGAGATAGCCCAGGGCATAGCCGACCGCCTCACCGGTTTCAGTGGAGATCAGCACGCCATTGCCGCGGCTCGACACACTGCCTTTGTAGGGGCCGTATTTTTCGAACAAGCGGTTCATGATGCCGGTGCCGCGGGTGTCCGACAGGAATTCGCCGTGATAGCCAATGAGGCCGCGTGCCGGCGCGCTGAACGTCAGCCGGGTCTTGCCGCCGCCCGAGGGACGCATATCGGTCATTTCCGCCTTGCGACCGGCCATTTTCTCAACGACCGTGCCCGAATATTGCTCATCGACATCGATGACGACGGTTTCATAGGGCTCGGTGCGCCTGCCGTTCTCGTCGGTGCCGTAGATCACGCGGGGGCGCGAAATCGACAGCTCGAAACCTTCGCGGCGCATCGTTTCGATCAGCACACCAAGCTGCAATTCACCGCGCCCGGCGACTTCGAAAGCGTCCTTTGAGGCGCTTTCGGTGACCTTGACCGCAACATTTCCCTCGGCTTCGCGCTGAAGCCGATCCGAAATCATCCGGCTGGTCACTTTCGAACCATCGCGGCCGGCATAGGGCGAATCATTGACGGCAAAGGTCATGCTGAGCGTCGGCGGATCGATCGGCTGGGCATGCAGCGGCTCGGTGACGCTGATGTCGGCAATGGTATCGGCGACGGTTGCCTTGGAAAATCCGGCGAGGGCAATGATGTCGCCGGCGCGGGCTTCATCGACGGGCACACGCTCCAGGCCCCGAAAGGCGAAAATCTTCGACGCGCGGCCTTCCTCGACAACCTTGCCATCGGGGTTGAGCGCACGGATCTGGGTGTTGAGCCGCAGCGTCCCCGACAGGATACGCCCGGTGAGAATGCGGCCGACGAAATTGTCCCGATCGAGCAGCGATACCAGCATCTTGAACTCGCCATCCACATCGGCAGCGGGCGGCGGCACATGCGCCACAATCGTTTCAAACAGCGGCGTCAGATCACCCGAACGCACCTCGGAATCGCGGCCGGCATAGCCGTTGCGGCCCGAGGCGAAAATCACCGGGAAATCGAGCTGGTCGTCATTGGCTTCCAGCGTCACAAACAGGTCGAACACCTCGTCGAGCACTTCCTGCGCCCGCGCATCGGGACGATCGATCTTGTTGACGACAACAATGGGCCGCAAGCCGAGCGCCAGTGCCTTGCCGGTGACGAACTTCGTCTGTGGCATCGGGCCTTCCGCGGCATCGACGAGCAGCACAACGCCATCAACCATCGATAGGATTCGTTCCACTTCGCCGCCGAAATCGGCGTGTCCGGGCGTATCGACGATGTTGATATGGGTGGTTTCGCCCTTGCTCTTGTCGGTCCATTCGATCGAGGTGCATTTGGCCAGAATCGTGATGCCGCGTTCTTTTTCGAGATCGTTCGAATCCATGGCGCGTTCGGCGACGCGCTGATTGTCGCGAAACGTCCCCGACTGGCGGAACAACTGGTCGACGAGAGTCGTTTTACCATGATCGACGTGCGCGATGATCGCGATATTCCGCAAGGCCATTGAATTCGAATCCTGTGGGGCGGGCGCATCCAGCCCGTTATTGGCAAGCGCGGCCCCATAGCCGCTTTGATGCGATGCAACAAGGTTGCGCGATCAGGCGAGCGGTCAGCACGCCGGTTACGGCTTTGCGCCATTGACTCGTGTGCAGGGCCTCGCCATCCAAGCTGCGGTTCATGAGCCTGCGATTGGCGGCAGGCGGCATGTGCGAAAGGATGGCCTATGATCGGGCCGGCAGACGAGGAAACCCCTGGCGTGGAAGCAATGGAAACCGGCGCGAAACGCACGGGCGCCATGCTGGCCGCCGCCCGCGCCGCCGCGGGCATCGAACTTGCCGATATTGCCAAGGAGACCCGGGTGCCGCTGCGCCACCTGCGCGCGCTGGAAAATGATGATCATGAAGCCATGCCGGCATTGCCCTATGCCATTGGCTTTGTGAAAGCCTTTGCCAGGGCTGTGGGGCTTGATCCCGAAGCCATTGCCACGCAATTTCGGGCCGAAACGTCGAAGGTCGCGCATGTGCCGACCCCGGTGACGCTGGAGCCGCTTGACGAACGCCGGTTGCCGTCCAGCTGGCTGGTCGCGGCCAGCCTGGCCGCCGTGGTGCTGGTGGTGGCGGCGTTGTCGGCGTGGGGGGCCGGATGGTTCGATCCGGCGGTGCCGGCGGCAACCGAGGCCGTGGCAGTGGCACCCGCGCCCGACTCAGCGGCGCCCGCCGCAGCGGCAGCGCCGGCGCTGCCCGACGATACCAGCGCGACAGCGGCCGCGCCCATGGGCACCGAGGTGACGCCGGCGGCTGATCCCGCCGCATCGGCACCGGTGCTACCGGCAGCACCGCTCGCCGCCAGCGGTTCGGTGGTACTCACCGCCAAGGAAGATGTCTGGATCAAAGTGTATGACCGGGCGACCCGCACCAGCGCCAGGACCGGCATCTTGAAGGCCGGGGAAAGCTATACCGTGCCGGGCGATCAGCCGGGGCTGCAATTGTGGACGGGCAAGGCCGGGGCCCTGATCGTGACAGTTGCCGGCAAGCAAATTCCGCCGCTGGGTGGCCCGGTGCAGACCGTTCGCGACGTCAGTTTGCTGCCCGCCGATCTTGTTGCTCGCGCCTCGGCGACACCCAATCCAGGGGCGGTAATGTGATTCGGGTGAAGTTGTTGGCGTTGCTGGCGCTGGTCGCCGTTGCGGCGCCCGCCGCGGCTCAGGATGTCGATCCGGCGCGCACCGAAAAACGGGTCGGCAAGCTGGAATCCGAAATGCGCGCCGTGCAGCGCAAGGTGTTTCCGGGCGGCGACCCGCGCTATTTCGAAGCCGAGATCGCGGCGCCCAGCGCGCCGCCACCGGCCCTCACCGGATCGCCCGCCTCGCAGCCCCTGATCGATCTGTCGGAACGCGTCGGCGAAATGGAGCGCCAGTTGCGCACGCTGACCGGCCAGGTCGAAGCCCTGCAGTTCAGGCAGCGCCAGCAGGACGATGCACAGACGCGGATGAAGGGCGATATCGAATTCCGGCTCGCCGTGCTGGAAAAGGCTGCGGCACCGCCAGCGCCGGCCGATCCCGTCGATCCAACCATCAAGCCCAAGCCTGACGCCGCCGTGCCAACCAAGGACATCGGCAAGACCCCCGCAAAGGATACCGCCGCCAAACCGCCGGCCACCGCCGACGCCAGTTGGACAGCGGCCTATGCCAAGGTCACCGCCAAGGATTGGCCGGGCACCGAAGCCGCGATGACCGATTTTGTGACACGTTTTCCCAAGGCACGCCGCGCCGGAGAGGCGCAATATTGGCTGGGCCGCAGTTTTGCCGCGCGCAAACAGGCCGCCGCTGCCGCCAAGGCGTTTTTCGATGGCTATCAGGGCTATCCGCACAGTGATCGTGCCGCCGATGGGTTGATCGGCCTGGCCGGCGCCATGAATGAATTGAAAAAGCCCGATCAGGCGTGCCGGGTGCTCGGCGAGCTTGATGCCAATTATGGTGACAAGCTGACCGGCGGGCAGAAGGCCGAAGCCAAGGCGCTGCGCAGCAAGGCAAAGTGCGAGGCATGATTGGCATATGCCTGACCTTGCCGCCCTGCTGCCCGCGGCGCTTGGCCGGGGGCTGACCCCGGACGAACGGCTGGCTGTCGCGGTATCCGGCGGGCCGGACAGTGCGGCGCTGCTGCTGCTCGCTGCCGCCGCCTTTCCCGGCCGCGTCACGGCGCTGACGGTTGATCACGGCTTGCGGGCCGATTCGCCCGCCGAGGCTGCCATGGTCGGGCGGCAATGTGCCGCCGCCGGTATCCACCATGTCACCCTCACCTGGTCGGGCGCCAGGCCCAGCGCCAATATCCAGGCAGCGGCGCGGGCGGCGCGGTACCGCCTGATGGCCGATTGGTGTGCCGGCGAGGGCATCGGTCTGCTGCTGACGGCGCATCACGCCGATGACCAGGCCGAAACCCTGCTCATGCGGCTGGCGCGGGGCAGCGGCGTGGCCGGCCTTGCCGGCATTCGCCGCATCCGTGATCTGGGGCGGGGCGTGCAACTTGTCCGGCCACTGCTCGGGGTGCGCCGCGCCGCGCTGGGGCAGATCGCCGCTGCCAGCGGCTGGGCGATCGTTGATGATCCCGCCAACCGCAACCCGCGCTTCGGCCGCAGCCATGCCCGGGCGCTGCTGGCAGCCACCGACTGGATCGATGTGCCGCAGGTGGCGGCGGTGGCGGCGCACCTTGCCGAGGCCGAAGCGGCGCTGGCCTGGACGGCGGAACGCGCCTGGGCCGGGCGGGCGCAAACGGCGGATGGCGGCGTCATCCTTGATGCAAAGGGGCTGCCGGCTGAAATCCGGCGCCGGCTCGTTCACCGCGCCCTGGCGGCGGTGCAGCCGGGGCCGCCGCCGCGCGGTGCCGATATCGAGCGAATGATGGCGCGGCTGGGTGCCGGCCAGACGTCGACCTTGGCGGGCGTCCAGGCGCGGGTTGTCGCCGGCAATTGGCAGTTTCGTTGCGCCAAACCGCGCCGCCGATGAGCCCAATCGATTTTTTTGGTCGGACAGATCAGCACAGGCTAATTGCAAGCCGGCGCAGGACGCTTATGTTGACAACAGAGTCAGCTGGCGACTCATTAGCGGAAAGCCGTGTTCATGGCCGATAACAACAAGCGCACGCCCGGACCCTGGATGAAGAATCTCGGGCTGTGGTTCGTCATCCTGCTCGGCCTGGTTGTCGTGGTGAACGTCATGCAGGGCTCGTCGCGGTCCTCGGGTTCGGGCAGCGCGCTGGCCTATTCGGATTTCCTCACCAAGGTTGATGAAGGCGGCATCAAATCGGCCGAAATCCGCGGTGCCGAAATTGTCGGCAAGACCGCGTCGGACGAAGATTTCCGCACCTATAACCCCGGCGATACCCAGCTGATCCAGCGGCTGCGCGAAAAGAATGTCCGCTTCGATGCCAAGCCCGAGGAAAGCCGCAGCCTGCTCGCCCAGCTGTTCTTCAACATGCTGCCCTTCGTGCTGATGATCGGCATCTGGATTTTCGTCATGCGCCAGATGCAGAATGGTGCCGGCCGCGGTGCCATGGGTTTCGGCAAAAGCCGCGCCAAGCTGCTCGTCGCCAAGGAAGGCCGCGTCACCTTTGATGATGTCGCCGGCATCGATGAAGCCCGTGAGGAACTTCAGGAAATCGTCGACTTCCTGAAGGATCCGGGCCGCTTCCACCGCCTTGGCGGCAAAATCCCCAAGGGCGCGCTGCTTGTCGGCCCTCCCGGCACCGGCAAGACATTGCTCGCCCGCGCCATCGCCGGCGAAGCCAATGTGCCGTTCTTCAATATCTCGGGTTCGGATTTCGTTGAAATGTTTGTCGGCGTCGGCGCCAGCCGCGTCCGTGACATGTTCGAACAGGGCAAGAAATCTGCTCCCTGCATTATCTTCATCGATGAAATCGATGCCGTCGGCCGGTCGCGCGGCGCCGGGCTTGGCGGCGGCAATGACGAGCGTGAACAGACGCTCAATCAGTTGCTGGTCGAAATGGACGGCTTTGATGCAAATGAAGGCATCATCATCGTCGCTGCGACCAACCGCCCCGATGTGCTCGATCCCGCGCTGCTGCGGCCGGGCCGTTTTGATCGCCAGGTCGTCGTTGGCCGGCCGGACATCGAAGGCCGTGAAAAGATCCTCATCGTTCATATGAAGAAGGTGCCGCTGGCGCCCGACGTCAATGCCCGCACCATCGCGCGCGGCACACCGGGCTTTTCCGGCGCTGATCTCGCCAATCTGGTCAATGAAGCGGCGTTGCTTGCCGCCCGCCGCGCCAAGCGCCTGGTTTCGATGCGTGATTTTGAAGACGCCAAGGACAAGGTGCTGATGGGCGTCGAACGCAAGTCGATGGTGATGACCGAAGACGAAAAGAAGATGACCGCCTATCATGAGGCCGGCCACGCCGTTGTCTCGATGCACGAAGCGGCGTCGGATCCGATCCACAAGGCGACCATCATCCCGCGCGGCCGCGCCCTGGGCATGGTCATGCGCCTGCCGGAGCGTGACCAGTACAGCTATCATCGCGACAAGATGTACGCCAATCTCGCCGTGTCGATGGGCGGGCGTGTGGCGGAAGAAATCATCTTCGGCCATGACAAGGTATCGTCGGGTGCCTCGTCAGACATCAGCTATGCCACCGACCTGGCGCGCTCGATGGTGACGCAATGGGGGATGAGCGACAAGCTCGGCCCGCTGAAATATGCCGATAACCAGGAAGAGGTTTTCCTTGGCCACAGCGTCACGCGGACCCAGAATGTCAGCGAACAGACCGCCCAGCTGATCGATGCCGAAGTCCGCGAGATCGTCACCGTTGGCTATGACCGCGCCAAGCATGTGCTGACCGAGAACATCGACCAGTTGCACAATCTGGCGGCCGCGCTGCTCGAACTGGAAACCCTGTCGGGTGACGAGATCAAGAAGGTCCTGGCCGGCGAAACCATCGATCGTTCGGCGACAACCGGCACGCCCGCTTCGCGGCCGGCGACCGGCGTGTCGGCGATCCCCAAGACGGGACGCCGCGGCGGGTTTGGGGAGCCGGCACCACAGGCGTAGCGCGGCACGCCGATAGCGCCGTTATCGGCTGACCCGCGCAAGCCCGCCGGCGGGTTTCCCCCGCCGAACCGGTCTCACGTCGGCCGCGGCTTTGCCGCGGCACTTTCAGCGGCCGAATTCAACGGGCCGTCCGGCAACGGGCGGCCCCTTTGCTTTGTGCGGCCACCGCGATATTGATCATCGTGAAGCCATGGGGGACTCAGATGGCGACGCGCGCTGATCGGCCGTTTGGGCAATTTGCCGGTGATGACCGGTTTTTCTTCAGCGCGGCATTGGCCATGGCGCTGGTCATCGTCGCCGGCTTTTCGACGCAGCTGGCGATGGGGCGATCGAGTTTTTCCTCGCCGCCGCTCGTCCATGCCCATGCCATTGTCTTCATGGGCTGGGTAACGATCTATCTGCTGCAAACGGGGTTCGTTGCGAACGGCAACATCGCCGTGCACCGCCGCCTCGGCTGGGTTGGTGCCGGCTGGATCATACTGATGATCGTGCTGGGGCCGTTGGTGACGATCGCCCTGGTGCGACAGGGCCGGGTGCCCTTCTTCTTTCAGCCGCTGCAATTCCTGGTCTTTGATCCGCTGACGGTCTTTGGCTTTGCCGGGCTGACCATCGCCGCCATCGTCCTGCGGCGGCAGACGGATTGGCACCGCCGCCTGCATTTCTGCGGCATGACGCTGCTGCTCGGGCCGGGTTTTGGTCGGTTGCTGCCGATGCCGCTGCTGATTCCCTGGGCCTTTGAAGCCAGTTACGCTGCGACTTTGGTCTTTCCGCTGGCCGGCGTGATTGCCGATTGGCGGCGCAGCGGTCGGTTCCACCCGGCTTGGGGATGGGGTATCGCGGTGATTGGCGTAACCTTGCTGGCGATCGAGGCTGTTGCCTATGGCCCGGCAGGCGATGCCCTGTACCGCGCGGTAACGGCGGGATCACCCGGGGCCGCGGTGCCACCCCTGGCCTTTTCACCGCCAGGGTGAGGCAACAAAACCCTGTCCTATTTGAACCAGATAGGCTACACCGTTGCCCGATATTGCTCTTTGACATTGTTGGATCGAAAGCCCTGGCGCCAGCGGTCTGTCGCCGGACCCAACCAAATCCAGAAAAACTACCGAAACAGGAAAATAAGGAAAATAACTCGATACCGTAACGAATTTTTCGGCAATGAAATCAACGGAATCGGGAATCGTATGACTCACTGCGCTGGTGCGGCCGTGCACGGTGCAACACAGGGCTTGCCCCATGTCGGGTTGGCCAGCGTGAAGGTCATGGCGCGTGCGATGCTCGCCGGCTGGACGCTGACGTGGTTCTCGCCGGGGATGACATAGCTTTTGACCGCCAGCGCTGGCCCGTCGGCGGTGCTGCGCAACCGCGTCGCCAGCGCCAGCATGTTGCCGACCATGGGCGATTTGGCCATCATCGCGGCGGCTTCGGCCTTTGGCATCGCACCGACCGGCATCGCGTCGGGGTCGCTCTCACGCCCGCCGACCAGCATCAGGACGTTCGGCGGCGTTGCCAGCGCCTCCAGCTTTGTCTTGAATCCCGGCACATCGGCCAGGATGGCGCCGTCGCTCCAGGCGATCGAGGGGCTTGCCGCGACATAGTTGCGAAACGCCGCCGGGTGGTTGAACAGCACGTGCAGCACGAACAGCCCGCCGAGCGAATGGCCAAACAGCGTCTCGTCCGCCGCGTTGACGGGATAGCGGGCCGCCAGTATCGGCCGCAGCTCTTCGGTGATGAAGCGGTAGAACAGCTCAGCCCCGCCGGCGTCGGCCGCCGTCAGGCCATAGGGCTGCATCTGCTTCAGCACGTCGTCCGCCATCGGGTTGGGCGTCAGATCGCGGGTGCGCAACCGCACGATCGCCATGGGATCGTCGGTCGGATAGCTGATCCCGACGATGATCGCCGGGCGCAATTCACCAAGCCGGCGGTTGAGCATCGATCCGGTCGCAACGGGGAAGAAGATGTCGGCGTCAGTGGTGAACAGAACAGGAAAGCCGTCCTTCGGTGCGGGGCCGGACGGCTTGTAGACGGCAATGCGATAGGTGCGCCCTGAAACGGCCGAGGCGAGGGTCCAGCGTTCCGAATCTACGATGGTGTAAGCCACGGCCGCGGAAGGAGCAGGCGCTGCAACCACCGGCGCGGTGAAGGCGGCACTGCCAAGCCAGGCGAGCGCCAGCCGGGCTGCAATATGCGTCGATATGGTCATGTTGACGTCCCTTCCCTTTCGCGATCGAGCGCCTGACGGCTATTGGCGCGCGGCGTCGCTGTTGGCCCGAATAATCCCGAATTCATTCCCCGGCTTCCACACGGGCCAGAGGCGTGATGCAGCAAGGGCATAGCCGACATCGGCGAGCAGCAGCGCGTCATCGGCGTTGCCGCTGAGGTTCCAGTCCGGGCTGTAACGGTCGCACTGGCGGCGATAGCATTGCGTCAGCCAGGTGCTGACCAGCGCACTGCCCTTGGCCAGGCCGCCATCGACAAGGTCCTGACCCGGTTGGAAGAAGATCGGCGGCACCCCGCGCTTGGCGAACGGGCTGTGATCGGTGCGGAAGGCAAAGGCCTGTTCCGGATGCGCATCGGGCGTGAAGTGCCGGCCGCGTCGGGCCCCGGCGGCCACCAGCATGTCATTCAATGTCGTGTCGGTTTGCGCCCAATTGCTGAAATCATGGGCCTGCCCGATCGGGAAGGTGCCATCGAGAACGATGACGGCGGCGGTCTTTGCGAGCGGGAAGACCGGGTTGACGGCATGATATTCGGAACCCAGGATGCCGACTTCTTCCAGTGTGAAGGCGACAAATTCGAAGCTGCGGTCGGCCCGCGGCCGCGACGCCAGGTTGCGCGCAATTTCAAGGACCATGGCGACGCCCGAGGCATTGTCGATGGCGCCGTGATAGATGCGATCGCCGCTCGCATCGGGCGCACCGGTGCCGATATGGTCCCAGTGTGCGCCATAGACAATGGCCTCATCAGCATGTTTGCGGCCAGGCAGCAGGCCGACGACATTGTTCGATTGCGACTGGGAATGAGCGGTTTCGAAGCGCACTGCCAGCGTCATGCCCGGCAGGTTCACCGGACGAAAGGCGCGGGTCTTGGCGGCGGCCTTGGCGACGGCGAAGTCGATCCCGCACGCCGGAAGATATCGCTAATGACCGGCATGTCGATGAAACCGTCATAGAGTGCCCGCACCCGCGGCGGCGAGCGTTCGATATCGAGTTTTGGCCGCGCATCGGAATTCGCGATTGTCGCCCAGCCATAGCCGGTGAGGCCGGGGTCATGGACGAAGAGAACGCCGATGGCGCCGCGTTGGACCGCCTGTTCGACCTTGTGTTGACCAAACCCGTAGGATGTGACCGCCTTGCCGCCGAAGTCACCCTCGCCGCCCTCACTGTCGGGATCATTGCCAAGGATGACCGCGATCTTGCCGGTGAGATCGATATCCTTGTAGTCATCCCAGTTCTTCTCGGGTGCGACGACCCCATAGCCAACGAAAACCAGTGGGGCGGCGGCGATATCGACAACACCCGGCCGCGCCAGATTGGGCCGGACGGTAATTTGTTGGCCGGCCAGCCAGGGTTCTGTGCCCTGGGGTGTGGTGAGTGTCACGATCGGCGTGCCGACCAGCGTCACCGTCAGCATCGGCACTTTCTGCAGCCATGTCCGCTTGCCGGCAACAATGTCGCCCCCCGGCTTCAGGCCGATCGCGGCGAACTGGCGCACGATATAATCCGTGGTCAGCGTCTCACCCGGGCTCCCAGGGAACCGCCCGGCAAAGCCATTGCTGGCCAGAATTTCAATGTGGCGGCCGATGCGCGCCGGATCGATCGCCACCGGTTTGGCGAGGCTTGCCGTCGCCGTCAGCGCCAGCCCGATCATGCCGGCCAAAATTCTCATAATTGCCACCGCCGACCCTTCTCGCAGAGGCGCCTGAACGCCGTCACGGAAATATCGGCCTGTGTTATAACAAAGTCGCAGAAGGGCAAGCGGGGTTTTGGTTACGCCGCGTTACCGTCCGGGCCGGCCCTATTCGTCGTGCAGCACCGGCTCCGTCCGCAGCGCCTTGTTGGCATTGGCAAAGCCGAGCAACAGCAGCAGTGCGCCGGCGCCAAGACCATAGGGCAGAGTGGCGCCCAATTCATACAGTCCAATACCAATGGCCGGCGCCAGGACGAAGCACGAGCCATTGACCGAGGTGACCGCGCCGGCCACCCCGCCCTGTTCATGCCGGCTGACCGCAAGGCTCGCACCCGCGGTAAAACCCGGCCGGGCAAAGCCATAGCCCAGCGACGACAGGGCAAAGGCGACGACGAGGGAATGGAAATCATGGCTCAGGGCGACGCCGGCCGTGCCAACCGCGGCGATGCCGGTGCCCCAGCGCATCAGCAGCGGCGGGGTCATGCGGAACAGCGGGATCAGCCCCCATTGTGCCAGCAGGGTGGCGCCGGCGCCGGCCATGAAGACGATGGCGATTTCCTGTTGCGCCGCCAGCGCACTGCCGTGCAGGCGATCGATGATCAGAAACCCCAGCGCCTGGCCGGTCGCCGCCTGCACCGAGCCTGAACAGAAACCGAAGATCATGAAGGGCAGGATACGCGGATCACGCCATGACAGACGCGGCCCGCGGCCAACGGCAGCCGCTTGCAGGCTGCCGCCGGTGGCACCGCCGCTCACCGTTGGTTCGCTCGCCGGGGCACCATGGGCGAGGCCCGGCAGTGCGGGGGCATCGGCCCCGGCGCCGATCACCCCTGGAAAATGCGTCGGATCATCATCGGGCAGCCAGCGGCGAACGGCGATCAGCACCAGGACGGCGATGCTGGCAAAGGCAAATAACGGGCCCGCCAAGCCAACGGCGCCAATGATGAACAAAGGCGCGATGGCGGGGCCGATGATGGTGCCAAGGCCAAAGGCGGATGACAGGCTCGACAGCGCATTGGTGCGATCAGCCTCGCTGGTGCGCGCTGCGACATAGGCCTGCGCCGCGGGATTGGACGCCGAACCGAAGATGCCGAACAAAGACCGAAGACTGGCAAACAGCACGAAGGTCGCTACCGGCACGAGCAGGCCCTTGAGCCCGGCCAGGATGACGATGCCGCAGCCGAGCATCGAAACGCCAAAACCAATGACACCGACTTCCATCAATCGGCGCCGGCCGCGCACGTCCGACTGACGCGCCCAATAGGGTGCGCTGAACGTCCACAGCAGCGCCGAAAAGGAAAAGATGATGGCGACAAGCAGGTCAGGGATATGGATGACCCTGGCGATCGCCGGCAGCACCGTCTGCATCGCCGTGTTGCCGGCGGCAACCGTCAGCAACACGGCGAACAGCACGGCAAATTCGCGACGAGGCATGGCAAAGGACATCATCAGTGCTTGGCCCAGCGCGACCGGCTTGCCAAGATGCCGCGTTGATCAGTTGGCGGCGGAACAGTGCCGCTTCATGCGATCAGCGCCATCCTCGAGTGCCGCAGCAAAATCGCCCAATGCCTGTGCCGCCACGTCAATTTCCGCTTCCGTGCGACCAAGGAAACGCGATGTGAGCGCGCCGATAATTTCCTCGTAAAGCGCCGACATGCGCGCCTCTTGTTCGGGCGACAGGGCGATTTCCACCGATCGCCGATCGGTAACCGAGCGTCGCCTTTCGATGAAGCCGGCGCCCTCGAGCCGGTCGAGCAGCGCTGTCACCGAGCCACTGGTCAATCCCGTCTGCTGGCCCACGTCCCGCGGTGTCATGCTGCCGTCCTTCAGAATGTGGAGGCAGCGCAAATCGCTGCGATGCAGACCGAGCCGGTCGCAGACGATCGTGTCCACGGCATCGGTCGCAGCATGGATTCGCCGTCCGGCGGCCATGATAGCGCGAAGTTCCTCCGGCGCGCCCGCCAGATCGAAAGTGTCTTGACCATCAAGTTTCTTCATGGCTATATATAACCTGTGTTGGCGCTGCCGTCCAGCATGATGATCGTCGGCTCCCTGCCATGATCGTGCCGGTTCCAATCAAGGTTTTAAGTGTTGTTAAAGAATAGTGACAAAAAATTCCCGCAATGGACGCCGCAGTGCAACATGGTTAGCGTAGTGACTGAAAGTATCGAAGGTAGACTCCGCATGTCCTCCCGCCTTGCGCTGATATCGCTGACCGCCGCGTTACTGACGTCTTGCGGGCAGAAAGATGGGGGTGCTGCGGGTCCTGGTGGTCCCGGCGGTCCTGGTGGTCCGCCGCCGCCGGTGACTGTCGCGACCCCGCTGATGAAACCGATCGTTGATTGGGATGATTATATCGGTCGCTTCGAAGCCCGGCAGAGCGTTGAAGTCCGCCCGCGTGTTTCAGGCTATGTCCAGAAGCTGGCCTTTCGCGATGGCCAGTTCGCCCGCGCCGGCGAGCTGTTGTTCGTCATCGATCCGCGGCCGTTCGTCGCCGCGCTGAACCAGGCCAAGGCCGATGCGCAAAAGGCTCGCGCCACCGCTGAACTGGCGCGCGCCACCTTTGCGCGGACCGACAAGCTGCTGGCGCAGAATGCCGTCAGCCATGAAGAATATGATACCGACAAGGCGACACTGGCCCAGGCCCAGGCGTCGCTCGCATCGGCCGAAGCCACGGTGCAATCACGCGCGCTTGATGTCAGCTTCACCAGGGTGACGGCACCGATTTCAGGCCGCATGTCGGATCGCCGCGTCGATGTCGGGGCCTATGTCACCGCCGGCACGACGCCGATGACGACGGTGGTGACCCTCGATCCCATCCATTTCGTCTTTACCGGCTCGGAAGCCGTCTATCTGAAATATCAGCGCGCCAACCAGGCCGGCACGCGGCCCTCGTCGCGGGTTGCGCCCAATCCCGTCGATATCAGGCTCGCCGATGAAACCGAATATCGCTGGCATGGCAAAATGGATTTTGTCGACAATGTCATCGCCAACGGATCGGGGACGATTCGGGGCCGCGCGGTCGTGAAAAACCCGAACGGTTTCCTGACGCCGGGCATGTTCGGCCATATGCGGCTGCTCGGCTCGGGCGCCTATAACGGCATGTTGATTCCCGAAGACGCGGTTGTCACCGACCAGACACGCAAGGCCGTCCTGATCGTCGGGCCTGACAACAAGGTGGCGCAGCGCGTCGTTGAACTGGGGCCGATCGTTGATGGCCTGCGCGTCGTGCGGTCGGGGTTAGCCGCCACGGACCGGGTGATCATCGCCGGGGTGCAGCGCGGCCGGCCGGGGACGCCGGTGACGCCGACGCTCGGCAAGATCGTGCCGCCGGCGCCCGGTACCGGGCCGCAAGTGCCGGCGATCATCGAACCGCCTGCGACATCCGCCACTGCCGCCGGCGCGCATTGACATGCGGCTGTCACGTTTCTTCATCGACCGGCCGATCTTTGCCGGGGTGATTTCGGTGCTGATCGTACTGATCGGCCTGTTCGCCTATCCGTCGCTGCCGGTGGCGCAATATCCCGAAATCGCCCCGCCGACGATTTCGATCACTGCCTCTTATCCGGGTGCATCCGCAGAAGTGCTTGCCGAAACCGTCGCGGCACCGCTGGAGCAGGAAATCAACGGCGTCGAGGATATGATCTACATGACCTCGTCATCGACCGGCGATGGCCGGATGAAGCTCGATGTCGTGTTCAAGCTCGGCACCAATCTCAACAACGCCCAGGTGCTGGTGCAGAACCGCGTCGCCTCGGCCGAACCGCGACTGCCCGATACGGTGCGCCAGCTTGGCGTGACAACGCGCAAGAACTCCCCCGACATTCTGCTGGTGGTGTTCGTCAACTCGCCCGACAACAGCCTCGGCATTGATTATGTCTCGAACTACGCCACCCTCCAGCTGAAGGATCGGCTGGCGCGGCTCGATGGCGTTGGCGGCATCAATGTCTTCGGCGTGCGCGATTATGCGATGCGGATCTGGATCGATCCCGACAGAGCGGCGTCGCGCGGGCTGAATGCCGAGGAAATCGTCGCGGCGTTGCGGTCGCAGAATGTCCAGGTCGCCGCCGGTAGCGTCGGGGCGCCGCCGTTCGCGCGCGGCGGTTCGGGGTTTGAACTCAACGTCCAGACCCAGGGCCGGTTGACCACGCCAGAAGCTTTCGGCGCGATCGTCATCAAGGCCAATGGCGAAGCCATTACTCGCGTGAGCGATGTGGCGCGGGTCGAAATCGGCGCGCAGGATTATGGCACCAATGCCTATGTCGATGGCAAGCAGGGCGTCGGGCTGGGCATCACCCAGCGCCCCGGATCGAACGCGCTGGCGACGGCGGATGCGATCATTGCGACGATGGAGGAGGCCAAGAAGGATTTCCCCGCCGGGCTGTCGTACACGGTGCCGTACAACCCCACCGAATATGTCCGCGCCTCGATTGCCAGCGTCCAGCAGACGCTGGTGGAGGCGGTGTTGCTTGTTGTCCTCGTCGTGCTGATCTTCCTGCAAAGCTGGCGCGCCGCGATCA
>JANYCM010000192.1 GCA_025360285.1 Sphingomonadales bacterium | reverse complement strand
GGCAAGGAAGCTTTTGCTGCCGCCGCGCGGCCCGCCCTGTTCGCTATGGACAAGTTGCAGACTGGCATGGCCCATCAGCATCCAGGCGCCGGCCATGGCGTGCAGGCCATCATGCGGTTCGGCATCAGGCTGCCAACTGGTGCCACTGGCTTCGCGGGTGGCGGGATAGGCACCAAGCGCAGCGGGCATCGCCATGGCGCCGTCATCGTCATGCGCCATTCCCGACATATCCATGCCTGGCGTGTGGTGATGCGCCGGGGCGGGCGGCATCGCCATGCCGGTCATCGTCATGCCGGGCATCTGCTGGGCCAGGGCGGGCAGGGTAGTCAGCAACACGGGCAAGCCAAGAACAAGACTGTATTTCATACCCTATGGGGGTATATAAAATGCGTTCGACGGGCAAGGATATTCCAGGATGAAGGGCACTGACCACCGCGCCCAACTGTCGCGCTTGCGGCGCATCGAAGGCCAGGTGCGCGGCATTGCCGCGATGATCGAGGCCGATCGCTATTGCCTTGATATATTGACGCAGTTGCAGGCGGTGCGCGCCGCGCTGGCGCGGGTGGAGCGCGATGTGCTCGATGGCCATGTCGGGCATTGTGTGGCGGCGGCGGTCAGCGCCGGGCCGGCCGAACAGGCGATCAAGCTTGATGAGCTGACCGCATTGCTCAAGCGCGCGATGCGCTGAGCCACTATTTTTCGCGCAAGCGCGGCATCAGTTCGACGAAATTGCAGGGCCGGTGGCGGCTGTCGAGCTGGTCCTTCAATATGCCGTCCCAGCCGTCCTTAACGGCGCCGGTCGATCCGGGCAGGGCGAAGATATAGGTGCCGCGCGCCACACCGGCGCACGCGCGGGATTGGATCGTCGAGGTGCCGATGGTCTGAAAGCTCAGCCAGCGGAACAATTCGCCAAAGCCGGGGATTTCCTTCTCCTGCACCTTCGCCAATGCCTCGGGCGTGACATCGCGGCCAGTGACACCGGTGCCGCCGGTGGAAATGATGCAGTCGATTGCCGGGTCGTCGATCCAGGCCGTCAATTGCCGTGTCAGCGCCGGCACATCGTCTTTCACGATGGCACGCGCCGCCAGCATATGGCCATGGCTGACCAGGCGATCGACCAATGTGTCGCCCGACCGGTCATCGGCGGCACCGCGCGTGTCGGATACCGTCAGGACGGCGATGCGGACGGGGATGAAGGGACGCGTTTCGTCAATCGGCATGGCGCAACGATAGGCCGGCCGCCAGCGCCTGTCACCTCAGGGCCCCGCTGTCACCGTCACGTCATCGCTGACCGGCAGGCTGGGCAGCGTCTGCACCGGCTGCGGGGCGCGGTGGACGGCGGGGTCGCCGGGCATGCCGGGGAATTTCGGCCATAGCCCGGCGGCGAGCGCGTCCATGCTCGCCGGCTTAACCCCGTCGCGCAGTTGATACATCCAGTAATTGCGCAGCACCACTTCGACATAGTGGCGGGTTTCCTTGAACGGGATCGATTCGATGAACAACAGCGGATCGCCGCGATCATCCAGGCTGGTGTTCCAGCGCTGTACCGATCCCGGCCCGGCATTATAGGCGGCGATGACCTTGGGCAGCAGGCCTTGCGTATAGCTCATGTCGCGCAGCGCTTCGAGATAGGTCTGGCCAACTTCGATGTTGAAGGCCGGGTCGGCAAGGTTGCTGCCACCGGTTGCGGGGCTGCCCTCGCCATTGCCGATGGTGGTGGCGCTGCTGGCGGCGAGCGCCCCGGCGTTCATTTGCGCGGAGACCTCGCGGGCGGTGGCGGGCATCATCTGCATCACGCCCCTGGCGCCGGCGCGCGAGGTGGCGGTGGTGACGAAGTTCGATTCCTGCAGGGCATGGGCAAAGACCAGCCCGCGATCGACCCGCCAGCCACGCGCCGGCACCCAGTCCGGCGCCGGGAAACGCGCCGACAGAGGCGCCTCGATACCGGTCGGCGGCTGCAAGGCCAGCTGATATTGCGTCGCCGGCAGGTTGAGCCGGGCGGCAAGCCGCAGCAGAGCCGGATAATCGGATTCAGGTGCCGTCGCCGTCAGGTGGCGCAATTCCCGATCGCCCAGACCGATCTGGCCGATTTCGATCAGCGCCGCCGCACGCCGGGCCCCACCCAGGGTTTTCAGATGGTTCCAGTCGGCGGTGATGAAATCGGGTTCGGCCCAATCCTGCACGGGGGCCAGCCCCAGGCTGCGGCGGGCGAGCAGCCCGTAAAAGCTGTTGGGCACCTGCGCCGCCGCTTCCAGCCGCTGCGTGGCGACTTCAGGCCGGCCGGCGGCAAGGTGCGCACGGCTCGCCCAAAAGGCCGCGGCGGCGGCCACATCGCTGCGGGCGCCCTTGCCCGCGACCAGATCAAAGGCGCTGGCGGCGATATCATATTGGCCGGTGCGGAAGGCGGCGAGGCCGGCGGTCCACGCCCCCAGTGCCGCCCATTGCCCCGTCATTGCCGCGCCCTTGGCGGCCTCCAGGCCCAGGCGGATCGCGGCGGCATTGTCGTTCTGGCCGTAATAGCTCCAGGCGATGCGCTGGGCCCATTCGCTGCGTGCCGCCGGGGACAGCGATGAAGCAGCGGCCAGCCAGCGGCTTTCGGCCTCGGCATTGCGATCGGCACTTAGCAGCGGCTTCAGCGCGGCGGCGCTGGCATTGTCGGCCGGGCCGGCTTCCGGCCGCGCGGCGGGCAGATAATTGGCGCGAAAGATGCGCGGCGCGGCGATAAAGGGCAGCGGCGCGCTGTCGGCACCGGGCAGGCGGGCGGTGATCTGGGCGATGCGCTGCGCCTGGGGCAAGTCGCCATTGGCCGAAAGCCAGGCGCAGAGGTCGGCACGGCTGAGTTTGCCGCTGCCCCGCGCGATGATCAACTGGGCGCGGGCGGTTTCGGTGAGCAAGCCGCTGCCGACGGCGGCCAGCGCCGCTTCGGCCTGTTTCAGGCGGCCGGCTTCGATATCGAGAAAAATCTGGCGATAGGCGGCGCGATCGGCCGGTGACAATTGCGGCGGCACGGCGCGCTGGCGGGCGGTGATGCCGGAGCGGTCGGCAGTGACGGTGAGGATTGTGTCACCGGGATCGGCAATTTCGGCGCTGGCAGTGCCGGCGGCGGTAAGCAACAGGGCAAGGGCAACGCGGCGGATCACGCTGATGTCTCCGTCAGGCGTTCGGCAAAGGCCTGCAAATCGGCCCAGGCGAGGCGCTTGAGATCGGGCTGTTGCAGCAGCCGGCGCGGGTGAAAGGTTGCCAGTAGCGGGATATCGCCGGCAAGCCGCCAGGCGCCGCGTTCGGCATTGAAGCGCGCCACCGGCCCCGACAGGCTGATGGCATGTTCGCCAAAGGCGAGGATCAGGCGCGGTTTGAGCAGGCGCAACGCCGCTGTAACAAAGGGCGAAAAGTCGCTGATTTCGGCGGGGCGCACTGGGCGGCCGCCACTGGTCGGCCAGGGCAGCAGGTTGAGGCTGGCAGTGTTTTCAGCGGTCAGCCCGATGGCGGCGAGCATGCGGTCGCGCAGCCGCGCCTCAGGGCTGTCAGGTGTTGCCGCCATGTCGGCAGCGATGATGACCCGCGCCAGCGGATTGCCGGTCACGAGTTCCGGGGCGAGGCCGGGGCGGCGCAGCGGATGCGCGAAATCGGCGATGGCTGCGGTCAAAGCTGCCAGGCTGTCGATGCCGGCGGCGAGGCTGTCAGCGGCGGGCGCTACCACCGGCGCGGCGGCGCGATTTGGCGGTGCCAGCGGGCGCTTGGGCACCACTACCGCCGGCGCCGCCAGCCAGTTGCGCGGTGCGTCATCAACCAGCACATCGATGCCGGCGCCGACAAGCCAGGCCAGCGCCGCCGGCGCGGTGTGGCGGAAATCGTGACTTTGACTCTGGTTCACCCCGCCATGATGCGACCGCCGGGGCACTGGTCAAGCCATGCCCCCTCCCGTATCTGGTGAATCATGGCAAAGCCGCGACGGTTCGTTGCGGGTGGCGGCAATGCCGGGGGTACAGACGTTCGATAAAGGCACCAGCATGACCAACCGTGAATCCATGCCCTATGACATCGTCATCGTCGGTGGTGGCCCCGCCGGCCTGGCGGCGTCGATCCGGGTGAAACAATTGGCCGCCGCCGCCGGGGCCGATATTTCCGTATGCATCCTGGAAAAGGGTTCCGAGATCGGTGCCCATATCCTGTCAGGCGCGGTGGTCGATCCCAAGGCGCTCGATGAACTGCTGCCGAACTGGCGCGATCTTGATAGCCCGATGACCGTGGCGGTGACGGAGAACCATCACTGGGTCCTCACCGAAACCAGGAAATATGAATTTCCCCACGGCCTGATGCCGCCGTTCATGAACAACAAGGGCTGCTACACGGTCTCGCTGGGCAATCTCTGCCGCTGGTTGGCCGGTCAGGCCGAAGCTTTGGGGGTGGAAATCTTCCCCGGTTTTGCCGCTGCCGAAATCCTGTGGAACGATGATGGTTCAGTGAAGGGCGTCGCCACCGGCGACATGGGCATCGCGCGGGATGGCAGCCGCAAGGACAGCTGGCAGCCGGGGCTGGAACTCCATGCCAAATATACTTTCTTTGCCGAAGGCGTGCGCGGCCATCTGTCGAAGCAATTGATCCGGCATTTCGCCCTCGACAAGGACAGCCAGCCGCAAATCTATGGCATCGGCCTGAAGGAACTCTGGGATATTCCGGCCGAAAAGCACGTGCCGGGCCGGGTGCTGCACACCCAGGGCTGGCCGCTGTCCGATGCCAATGGCGGCGGCTTTTTGTATCATCAGGCCAATGGCCAGGTGGCGCTGGGGTTTTCGGTGTGGCTCAACTATGCCAACCCCTATCTGTCGCCGTTCGATGAATTCCAGCGCTGGAAGACGCATCCGGCGATCCGCGAAATCCTGGAAGGCGGCCGCCGCGTTTCCTATGGCGCGCGCGCGATCAACGATGGCGGCTGGCAATCGGTGCCGAAACTGACCTTTGCCGGCGGCGCGCTGATCGGCTGCAGCGCCGGCTTCGTCAACGTGCCGCGCATCAAGGGCAGCCATACTGCGATGAAGACCGGCATGATGGCCGCCGAAGCCGCCGTGCGGGCGATCGTGTCGCAGCGCAGCAGCGATGAACTGGTCGCTTATGGCGATGCCTACAAGAAGAGCTGGGTATTTGAAGAACTGAAGATGGTGCGCAACACGCTGCCCCTGGTGGAAAAATACGGCAATCTGGTCGGCACCGGGCTGGCGGGCGTGACGATGTGGATGGAATATCTGGGCTATCAGATGCCGTTCACCATGAAGAATCACCCCGATTACAAGTCCTTGAAGAAAAAAGCCGCGTCAAAGCCGATTGCCTATCCAAAGCCCGATGGCGTCATCAGCTTCGACAAGCTGACCAGCGTGTTCCTGTCGAACACCAATCATGAGGAAGACCAGCCGATCCATCTGACGCTGAGGGATCCGACCATTCCGATCCGCGTCAATCTGCCGGAATGGGACGAACCAGCGCAGCGTTACTGCCCAGCCGGGGTCTATGAAGTGGTCGGACAGGACACGGATGAACCGCGTTTCCAGATCAACGCGCAGAACTGCGTCCATTGCAAGACATGCGATATCAAGGACCCGTCGCAGAATATCACCTGGGTGGTGCCTGAGGGGGGTGGCGGGCCGAACTATCCGAATATGTAAGGCGCAGCGCCGCGAGCGCGCAGCGCAGCAGCGCGTCGACAGGCGCAAGCCCGGCCGGCGGGGCGAGGCGGCCTTCGCGCCTCGGTCCCGTCCGACGCCAGCATGGGCTTTGCCCATGCCCTTCCTTACTTCCTGCTACTAACTTGCTAACGTCGGCCTCGACCCCCACAAAGCCCCACCCCATGCGCCTCCTCCTCGCCTTCCTCCTCACCGCCACGCCCGCCGCTGCCCGTCCGGTCCCCCCCGAACCCGCCTCGGCGCTGCAAAGCTATGTCCTGGGCCGTTACGCCTTTGCCGGCGCCGATCTTGCTCAGGCGGCGCATTATTTCGACGCGGCGCAGATGCAGGACCCAGGCCGCCCGGCGCTGGCGCGGCGCGCCTTTGATCTGGCGGTGGCGGCTGGTGACAAGGCCCGCGCTATTGACCTGGCGCGCAGCCTGGGCAGCACCGCGCCGCTTGATTCGGATATTGCCCTCATCCGGTTGACAGATGCGATCCTGCGGCGCGACTGGAAGGCGGTCGATACGGCGCGCACCGGCCTTTCGGGGGCCGGCTATGCCGTTGTCGTCGGGCCGATCGTCGCCGCCTGGGCGCTTTATGGTCGCGGCGACCATGAGGCGGCGCTGGCCCGGCTCGACCCCGCCGCCTTCACCGGCTTCGCGCGGTCCTATGTCGCTGAACAACGCGCCCATATGCTCGCTGCCGATGGCCGCTGGACCGATGCGGCGACAGCCTATGCCGACCTGCGCGCCGGCACCGGCGGCGGCATCAATTTCCTGGCACTGGGTGAGGCCGATGCGCGCGCCCAGGCCGGTGATGTCGCGGCGGCCCAGAAACTGGTGGCCGGGGATGATCCCGGCATGGCGGCGGCGCGGGCGCGGCTGGCGGCGGGCAAGCGCATCGGCGCGCTGGCGCCCGATCCGCGGCGCGGCATTGCCTGGATGGCGGCGCGGCTGGCGACCGATCTGTCGCGTGAACAGCCGGTGCCGCTGGCGCTGCAATTTGCCCGGGTGGCGACCTTTCTGGCGCCCGATCTGCCGGCAGCCTGGTTGATCTGCGGTGATGTGCTGGCGCGTTTTGCCCAGCGTGATGCGGCGCTGGCGGCCTATGATCGGATTGCCGGCGATGATGCCCTGGCCGATGCAGTGCGGGCGCGGCGCGCCGAAGTTCTGGAGGCGGCAGGGCGCAGCGCGGCGGCGGGCGACATATTGAAAGCGCGGGTGACGAGCGGCAGTGCGACGGCCGAAGATTGGACGCGGTTGGGCGATTGGCACCGGCGCGGTGACCGCTTTGCCGAGGCGATTGCCGCCTATTCCCGCGCTCTGCCGCTGGCCGAGGCCGCCGGCGGCAACCCCTGGGGCCTGTATTTCCTGCGTGCGACGATGCGTGAAAAAGCGGGGGATTGTGCGGCGGCCGAGGCCGATCTGCGCGAGGCGTTGAAGCGGTCGCCCGATGAGCCTGTGGTATTGAATTATCTGGGCTATTCGCTGCTCGATCGTAACCAGAATTTGGCCGAAGCCAGCGCTATGGTGGCGCGGGCGGCGCAATTGCGGCCCGGCGATGGCGGCATCATCGATTCGCTCGGCTGGAGCCAATATCGCCAGGGCCAGTTTGCCGCCGCACTGGCAACATTGGAGCAGGCGGCGGCGCTGGAACCGGGGGACGCGACGGTGACCGAACATCTGGGCGACGCGCTGTGGCAGAATGGCCGGCGCATCGAGGCGCGGTTCCGCTGGCGGGCGGCGCTCGATCTCGATCCCGATGCGGCGCAGAAAAAGCTGATCCGCGCCAAGCTGGATTATGGCCCGGATGCCGCGCTGGCGATGACGGACGCTGCGCCACCGCGTTGACATGCTGACCGAATTTGCCCCGGCCAAGCTCAACCTGGCGCTGCATCTGCGGCGCCGGCGGGACGATGGCTATCATGATCTGGAAACGATTTTCGCCTTTGCCGATTTCGGCGACACGCTGACCGCCAGCCCCGCCGATGGGCTGTCGTTGCAGGTCACCGGGGGTTATGCGGCGGCGGCGGGGCAGGGGATGGACAACCTCGTCGGGCGGGCGGCGCGGGCATTGGCGGATGCGGCCGGGGTGGCGGCGGGGGCGGCGCTGGTGTTGGACAAGCAAATTCCGGTCGCGGCCGGGATGGGCGGGGGTTCGGCCGATGCGGCGGCCACGTTACGCCTGCTCAACCGGCTGTGGGGGCTGGATTGGCCGCTGGCGCGCCTGGCAGCGCTTGCCGCCCGGCTGGGCGCCGATGTGCCTGCCTGTGTCGAATCGTGCACCTGTTTCGGCACCGGGCGCGGCGATGAACTGATGCCCTGGCCGGTGTCCGTGGCCGGCACGCCGGTATTGCTGGTCAACCCGCGCGTCGCCGTGCCGACAGGGCCAGTGTTCGCCGGCTGGGACCGGATCGACCGCGGCGGCATCGCAGCTGGTGCAAAGCTGGCAACATTGCGCAACGACATGACCGATGCCGCCATCACCATTGCGCCGGTGATCGGCGATGTGCTGGCGGCGCTTGCCCGCACGGATGCAATAATGGTGCGGATGAGCGGTTCGGGCGCGACCTGTTTTGCGCTTTACGATGATGAGGCAGCGCTGGCAGCGGCAAGCGCCGCGATCGCCGATCACGGCTGGTGGGTGCAACCGACCCATTTGCGCTGAGGCGTAGCTGAACCAATTGCGCTGAGGCGCAGCCGGCGCATTGGCGCCAAGGCGCTTCCCCGAAGCCGCCCATGTTGCGCCGCAACATAAATCCTTGACGTGAGTGTGACTCAGGATCACAAAGCTCTTGTTGCATCGCAACAAGAAAAATTTTGATCACCACTCAAATTTCTGCTTGACCGGCTTCTGAGTGTCACTTAAAGCTCCACTCAGTTGATTTGAGTAGAACTCAACCGGGCACCCCCGCCCACGACTGCCAGCCGAAGGAGAAGACCCATGAACAGCCGCTTCCTCATCGCTCCGATCGCCATCGCCATCAGCGCCGCCTTCATCGGCGCCGCCGCTTCGCCCGCCATGGCCGCTGAAAGCAAGACCTGCGAAACCGCCCCGGCGCAGATCCGCACGATCGCCGCCACGGCGCAGCCGGAGCAGGCCCGCAAGG
>JANYCM010000141.1 GCA_025360285.1 Sphingomonadales bacterium | reverse complement strand
CGGCCAAGGCGGGGCCGAAGCCGAAGCCACGGCGCTGGATGTGGCCTTCCTCGGCCGGGTGCCGCTCGACCTCGGCCTGCGGCTGGCATCGGACGCCGGGCAACCGGGAACAGGGGCACCAGCAGCGGTATTCGCCGCCATTGCTGCGCAGTTGGCGGAGACGCTGGGGCTATAGTCCCAGCACCGTCTTGGCGATGATGTTCTTTTGCACCTCGTTCGACCCGCCAAAGATCGTCCAGGCGCGGCTGTTAAGATAGGTCGGCATAGCCAGCTGTGCCGGCTTGCAGCCGATCGGTTCAGGGCTTTCATTGCCATAAAGCGGCCGCTCGGTCACCAGTTGCAGGCCATCCAGCCCGAAACATTCAACGGTCAGTTCATCGATATGCTGGCGCAAGGATGAGGCGACCAGCTTGGTCAGCGAGGTTTGGGGCCCCGGCGCGCGCCCCTGCGCCAGCTCGGCAAGGATGCGCAATTCGGTGGTTTCCAGCGCTTCAGCCTCCAACCGCAAGCGCGCGAGCCGCCGGCTGAAATCGCGATCGTCGGCAAGTACCCCGGCGCCATCGGGCTGCACCGCCGCCAGCCCGGCCAGCCGATCCAGATCGGCGAGCAAACGCGGCGCCGCGCAACTGCCGCCGCGCTCGTTTTCAAGCAGGAATTTGGCAATCGTCCAGCCCTGGCCCTCTTCGCCGATGCGGTTTTCGACAAGCGCCTCGACATCATCGAGGAACACCTGGTTGACTTCATGGTCGCCGGCCATGCCGATGATCGGCCGGATCGTCACCCCTGGCTGGCGCATATTGATCAGTAGGAAGGAAATGCCGGCCTGGGGCTTCACATCGGGGTCGGTGCGCGCCAGGCAGAACATCCAGTCGGCATAATGCGCATGGGTCGTCCAGATCTTACTGCCGTTGACGATATAGCGGTCACCATCGCGCACCGCCCGCGTCTTCAGGCTGGCAAGGTCCGACCCCGAACCCGGTTCCGAATAGCCCTGGCACCACAAGTCTTCGCCCGTCAGGATACGGCTGAGGAAGCGCGCCTTTTGATCAGGCGTGCCGTAGTGGGCGATTACCGGGCCGACCAGCCGCAGCCCGAGCACAGACAGCGAGGGTGCATCGGCGAGCGCGCATTCCTTTTCAAAGATATAGCGCTGCACAGGCGTCCAGCCCGTGCCGCCGGCCGCAACCGGCCAATGATAGGCCAGCCAGCCCTTGGCATGGAGGATGCGCTGCCATTCCAGCCCGATATCGGGTTCGACAAACACCGACGGCGTGCCATTCATCCCATCGCGCAGCCGCTGCGGCAGCTCGGCGGCGAGAAAGGCGCGCACCTCGGCCTGAAAGGCGATGTCGGCAGCGCTGAAATCCATGTCCATGATCGCTGTCCTGTTCACGCTGCCCGGGCATAATCATCAAGCGCACTGCCGGCATCGCCAAAGACCAAAGCCAGCACCCGGATACGCTTCAACGCATGGCCGACGAGCAATTCATCGGTGATACCCATGCCGCCGTGCATCTGGACGGCGGTGTGGGCGACGGTGATGGCGGCATCGGCAATAAAGGCCTTGGCGCCGGCAGCAGCGCGAGCGAAGCGGGCATCCGGCGCCAGCGCCGCGCGCAGCAGATGCGATCGCGCCTGTTCGATCAGCACATAGGCATCGGTCATGCGGTGCTGGATGACCTGGAACGAACCCAGCGGCTGGCCGAATTGCCGGCGGGTTTTCACATAGTCGAGCGTGGTTTCGAACAGCCGGGTCATCAGCCCGAGCATTTCGGCACAGGCCGCCAGCCGTGCCATGGCGATGACGGCGGTGAAATGCGCTGTATCAACAGCCAACCGATTGCCGGCCGGCACCACAACCCCCCGCAGAGTTACTTCGGCGGCCAGCGAGCCGTCGGCAAGTCGATAAGGCCGGCGATCGACCCCGGGCGCCGCCGCGGGCACCAGCCAGAAACCGGTGACGCCCGACGCATCCCGTGCTGAAACAATCAGCCAGTCGGCGCCGCCACCGACGAGCACGGCAGTCTTGCCAGCATGAATGGCAACGTCCGTGCCACTGGCTTCGGCGGCGCCATCGACATGATCGAGATCGAAGCGCGCAGCGCGCTCGGCATGGGCAAGGACGACGATCGATGCCCCGGCTACAAGACCTTCAAGAACAGTGCTTTGCTGCGCAGCATGGGATGCAGCATCAAGCAGCATCCCGGGAATGATCGCGGCTTCCAGCAGCGGTTCGGCAACCAGACCATGGCCGATTGCCTCCATCGTCACCGCCACTTCGACACGGCCACCACCTAGCCCGCCACCACTGGCCGACACTGCCAGCCCGAGCAGCCCGGTTTCTGCCAGCCGCGCCCAATGCGCCGCGCCAAACCCCGCTGCGCCGGCCTGCGCCATACGCCGCGTTTCGACAGGGGCCGCACCGTAGGTATCGGCGACAAAACGCTCGACGGCGGTCTTCAGCAGCGCCTGATCTTCGCCCGGATCAAAGTTCATGGGTCAACCCTGTATGCAAGGTTGAAACCTAGGATGGTTTTGCGTCGGTGCACGACGATGACAATTAACAGGTGCGGACGACTAAGCAGGATTGCAGCGGCTGTCCGACCACTCTATTGTGCCAGTTGTCCGTTGCTGCAAAGGCCCGGCGGGTAATGGCGTCATGGCCCCTTGGGCGCGGCGCAACAACCCGAACAGAGGTCTTTCCCTGAAGGAAACAGCAATGCCGACCTTGTCCGGGGAAGATGCACCATGAACCTGTCTGCCGACCTTGCCGCCGTTTCCGTCCGCAGCCTTGCTGATATCCGTCCCGCCGCCGAAGCGCTTCGCGATATTGCCTGGCGCCACGGCCAGATGCGCGTCGCGGTCTGCGACAATATCGCCTCCAAGCACACGATGCTCGATGCCGAGGGCAATGTCCTGGCTGCCGATGTCTTTGGCTGGACAGGCGAAACCGAGCGCTGGTGGGCCGATCCGGCGCTGGCGCTGTCGTCGCCGGTGCCGCGTGCCTGCCGCTACGAATCGGAACCATTCTGGGTCAGCGCTACGGGCTTCCGCACGCGCCAGGCCAATCCGTATCTCGACCAGATCAGCCTTGATAATTTCGAAAAGCGCGCCTTCACCCGCGTTGCCATCGTCGTGCCGCTGCACTTGCCCTTCGGCCAGGTGGGTGCCGTCAGCTTCAACAGTTCGGACAAGGCGTGTGATGATCTGTCGGCCGAATATGATGCCTGTGCCGATCTGTTCGGTATTCTCTCGCATCGTTTTGTCGCGGGCTATGTCAAGGCGCATCGTACTCGCCACATGTTGCCGGGCGATTGCCAGTTGACCCGCCGCGAAGTCGAATGCCTGCGCTGGGCGAGTTTCGGCAAGACCGACCGCGAAATCAGCCTGATCCTCGCTCGCAGCCATGCGACGGTGCGCTTCCATATCCAGAATGCCGGCGAGAAGCTTGATGCCGTCAACCGCTCGCAGACGATCTTCAAGGCGGCACAACTGGGTTATCTCGCCACCGCTGCCTGATCGCGGCGCGCCGTTCATTGTCGCGCAACCCCGGCGCGGGCATGAGGCGGACATGATCAAGATCCTGTCCCTCATCTTGCTGCTGGCTGCGCCGGCCGGTGCCACAACGCTTGCCGATGTCGCCGCCTCGTTGAAGGCGACGACCAGCCTGTCTGCCAATTTCACCCAGACCGGGGCCGATGGCAAAGTGCTGACTGGCAGCATGGTCCTCGCCCGGCCCGGTCGTATCCGCTTCCAATATGACAAGGCGCGGCTGTTGATCGTCGGCAACGGCAAATCGCTGACCTTTGTCGATTACAGTGTCAACCAGGTGTCGCAATGGCCGGTGAAATCGACGCCGCTGGGCATTTTGCTTGCCTCCGATCCCGATCTTTCGGGCGTCGCGCATATCGCCGCGACCACCGACACCAGTGTTGAGGTCGAAGCTCGCGATCCCAAACACCCCGAATTCGGTTCGCTGCGCATCGCCTTTACCCGCACCGCCGCGGCCCCCGGCGGCCTGGCACTGGCCGGCTGGACGGCGTTTGATGCCCAGGGCGGCCGCAGCACGGTGCAATTGACTGGTGCCCGCTACAATGCCGATCTGTCGAGGGTCGATTTCGGCTTTCGTGATCCGCGCCGGCCGGTAACGCGATAGATCAGCGATAATCGTCACCCGAAACCAACAGCGTTTAAATTTTTTTGTTTCCGCCGTATTTCTGAATATCGTTCATGCCGGGTCAATCTGGCGGCAGGCATAAACGACATGCGGTTGTTGCCGCAGCCGGGATTTGCCCCCTGTTATCCGGCGGCGAACAAGCGACAGTCGCTGCGTGACGAGCGCAAAAAGGACCCCTGCTCCATGCCCCCGGAGCAGGGGTCCAATCGTTTCTGGGGTAGTTTACTTCGGCTTGTCGGGCACTTGCGGAATTGCCGCCACCACTTCAGGCCCCGGCACCGCCTTGTAGCCACCTGGTTGCAGCATCGCCCCAACCTCGGGCGGCGGCGCGATTTCGGGATAGATGGTGACGGTGAAATCGCCAGCGCTCGGGTTCTGCCGCAGCGGAACCAGGTCCCTTTGGTATTTTTGCGAATACCAGAAGGCGCGGGCATGGGCGAAACACGGAAAGCGCACCATCAGCACGCTCTGGTTGGCCGGCGGCGATCCTTCGAAGGTCGCGATACTGCGCGGCGAGACGATATAATAGCCACCAAGCTTTTCATACAGCCGGCTTTCACGAATCGCCGCGCCATAGCGCAGGATGCGGTCGCGATCATGCACCTGGCCACTGATCAGCATGATCACCGGCTTGCCGTCACAGACATCGGGATTGACGGCTGGGGCCAGCGCCGCCGGGCCGGGCGGTGGCGGTGGCGGTGCCTGCGCCCAGGCTGGTGTGGCGGTGAGGGCGGCGAACAGCAGCAGCATCTTCATGCCGCCATCATGCGCTTGCGCCGCTGCGCCGGCAACGCCACATTGGTGTCATGCACCCCATGATTGCGTCCGCGGCGCCCCCACAGGGCAAGGCCGATTTCGGCACCCTGAAGCGCTTCCTGCCCTATCTCTGGCCGCGTGCCGAGCCGATGCTGCGCGTTCGTGTGGTGGCCGCCATGGCCTTGGTCCTCCTGGCCAAATCGACCACCCTCATCATGCCCTTTGCCTTCAAGGGCGCCATTGATCGCATGGCCGCCGGCGTGCCCGATGGCATCCAGATCGCCGTGGCGCTGGTCTGCGCCTATGCGTTGGCGCGCTTCGGCGGCGTGCTGTTCGACAATCTGCGCAATGCCATCTTCGAAAGGGTCGGCCAGACCGCGGCGCGTCGCCTGTCGCAGGATGTCTTTGCCCATATCCACCGCCTGTCGCTGCGCTTTCACCTCGAACGCCGCACCGGATCGCTGACCCGCGTTGTCGAGCGCGGCACCAAGAGTATCGATACGATGCTGTATTTCATCCTGTTCAACATCTTCCCGACCGTGTTCGAACTCTCGGCCGTCTGCATCATCTTCTGGGTCAAGCTGGGGCCGTTGATGGTCGCCGCCGTGCTTGCCATGGTTATCGCCTACATCTGGTACACCCAGCGCGTCACGGACTGGCGCGCCAAGCTGCGCCGCGAGATGGTCGATTCGGACAACAAGGCCGTGGCCCGTGCCGTCGATTCGCTGCTCAACTATGAAACCGTCAAATATTTCAACGCCGAAGCGCATGAAAACCGCAACTATGGCCTGGCCATCAAGCGCTACACCGATGCGGCGACCAAGAATGAAGTGTCGCTCGCCTGGCTCAACATCGGCCAATCGCTGATCACCAATCTGATGATGGCCGCCGCCATGGGCTATACCGTCTGGGGCTGGCACAGCGGCAAATTCAGCATCGGTGATGTCGTGCTGGTCAACACCTTGCTCGCCCAGCTGTTTCGGCCGCTCGACATGCTCGGCATGGTCTATCGCGAGATCAAGCAGGGCCTGATCGATATGGAGGCGATGTTCGGCCTGATCGACACGCCGGCAGAAATCGCCGATGTGCCCGGCGCGCCGCCGCTCGCCATCACCGGCGGCCATGTGCGCTTTTCGCACGTCAATTTCGGCTATGATCCGCGCCGGCAGATTTTGCACGATGTGTCGTTCGACGTGCCGCCAGGGCGCAAACTGGCGATCGTCGGCCATTCGGGCGCCGGCAAATCGACCCTCAGCCGCATCCTTTACCGCTTCTACGATATCCAGGGCGGCACTGTGACAATCGACGGGCAGAATATCGCCGCCGTCACCCAGGATTCGCTGCGCCGTACCATCGGCATCGTTCCTCAGGATACCGTGCTGTTCAATGATTCGATCGGTTACAACATCGCCTATGGCCGGCCCGAGGCGTCGCCGGCCGACATCGAAGCCGCCGCCCGCGGTGCCGCCATCCATGATTTCATCCTGTCGCTGCCCGATGGCTATGCGACGCAGGTGGGGGAGCGCGGCCTGAAATTGTCGGGCGGTGAGAAGCAGCGCGTCGCCATCGCCCGCACCATCTTGAAGAACCCGGCGATTTTGATCCTCGATGAAGCCACCAGCGCGCTCGATTCGGCGACCGAGGCCGATATCCAGCAGGCGCTCGGCACCGTCGCGCAAAGCCGCACGACGCTGGTCATCGCCCACCGCCTGTCAACGATCACCGACGCCGACGAAATCATCGTCCTCGCCGCCGGCCGCATTATCGAACGCGGCCGGCATGAGGCTTTGCTCGGCCTGGGCGGCGCCTATGCCGACATGTGGCTGCTGCAACAGGCCGAGGAAGCCGGCGAGGCCTTGGCGGCTGAATGAGCAATTTTATGTCGTGAATGCGGGTTCCGACGTTCGAATATAGACTTATTTTCCTTATTTTCCTGTTTCGGCCGTTTTTTTCCAATGCCGGCTGGGGCTGCTGAAATCGTTCCGGCGCTTGTCTCCGCCCACGGACGCGCAGCCGCCGGCTGCGATCGCGCCTCTGGTTTTCCACAATGTCCAAAGAGCGACGTCAAAGAGCGGCAGCGCAAGGTTCATATCCCATTTGGTTCATGTAGGACAGGGCTGCCCAACACAGGAGCTGCTCTCAAGCGCCGCCGGCAGCCATATACGTTGAATGCCCTATGACAGCGCGGCAGGTTTCGGATAGTTTAGTCTCGGGAAGCGGTATCGCGGGGACAGGATGGACGGAGTGCGCGTCGGCAACAGGGTGATCGGGGCACAGGCGCCCGTCACCGTGGGCTGGGAAAATATCCCAAGGGTCGAAGGCGGCCCGGTCAGGCAATTCATCTTTACCTGGTTCCAGCCGGTGATGTTGTTCGCGCTGCTGGCCTTCTGGTATTACGCCCCGAATTCCATCGCCAAGGCATCGACCGCCATCGGTATCGGCATCGGCTTCAAGGTCCTGCTGCTCGGGCTGGAATGGGTCAACCCGCGCTACGCCAGCTGGCGGCTGACCTGGAAGGAACTGGCGACCGACCTGTTCTATGTCGGGATCGGCCTGACGGTGGTCCGCCTCGCCGGCAATTACATCGGTAGCGATGCCATGGCGGAAGCCCTTCAGGACGCTTTTCACTGGGACAAGCTAAGCTGGTTCACGGGCCTGCCGATCCTGCTGCAAGCCTTTCTGATCGCCTTCATTTTCGATTTTGGGCAATATTGGATGCATCGCGGCATGCATAATTGGTACCCGCTGTGGCTGCCGCATTCGGTGCATCATTACATCACCCAGTTGAACATCAACAAGGGCGCGGTCGGTAACCCCGTCGAGCTGTTCCTGATCGGGCTGGGCATCGGCGGCTTTTTCGATTTCCTGCCGCGCGCCCTGCTGCTCGCGGGCAGTTTCGGGTTAGCGATCGGGGTCTATCAACACATCAATGTGCGTTTCAATTCGCCGCGCTGGTGGCGTTTCCTGTTCAACACCACCGAACATCACAGCCTGCACCATTCGCAGGATTTTGAATCCACCCGCAGCAACTACGCCGGCTCCTTCATCTTCATCGATCGCATGTTCGGCACCTGTGTCGATGGCGAAGCCGAATTGCTGGGCATGGAGGGTGGTCGCCGCATGTCGATTCGCGAACAGATGACCCATCCTTTCACCGAAGGCTGGAAGACGCTGAAGGAACGCTTTGGCGGGCCGGCGGCCGTGCCGGCCGAGTGACCGCCGGCACCGCGAGAATAGCCGCCGCCCAGGGAAGCCCGGTGAACCTGCGCTATATCGACTGGATCTGGCACATCCGCGGCCGGCTGGCGCTGGCGCCGGGGCAATCGGGTGATGAGGCCTTTGCCCGGCTCGATCCGCTGTTCCACGAGCCCGGCACGACCCATGAACGCACCGGCGACACGCTGATTTTCCACAAGAAGGACCAGGCCGCCCAGGACAAGATGGCGGTTTTCGATTCGGGCATCCTGAAGCTTGAACGTGACGAAACCGGGCCGGCGCTGCGCTATGACCTGACGAGCCGGGCCTTGCTGTTCTGCTTTCTGGCGCCGCTGTTGTTCCTGGCCATCGCCCAGGCAACCATCGGCATTGGCACGCTCGAAAAACAGTCCACCGCGGCGGCCGGCAAGGCCGGGGCAGCGGCCGTCGCGGCGAAGAAGGCCGCTGAGAAAAAGGCCGCTGAAAAAATAGCCGCTATGCCGATGAACCCGATCGACAAATTTTTGGGTGCGCCCGCCCCCGAAAAGCCCGAGAAAGACGACAAGAAGGCCGGCGGCGATGACGACGAAGACCAAGGCCCCAAGCCCACCCCCGCCTATATTTTTGCCGGGATCTTTGCCGCGCTCTACATCGGCGGCCGCATTCTCGAAGCCTGGTTGATCAAATCACTGTTCAGGAAGCGTCTGCTGGGCTCCTA
>JANYCM010000135.1 GCA_025360285.1 Sphingomonadales bacterium | reverse complement strand
TGTTTCTGGTCGATCGCCACGTCCGCATCGGTGCCCAAAAACTTCATCGCGAACCATTTCTGGCGCTGTCCGGCATAGCGGCCCTTCCAGATCGTGCCGACCATGTCCGCCGGCAGGTCATAATAATGCCAGTCAGGGGTTTCGGCGGTAATTTCGACGAGGCGCGCCGGCACGCCGGTTTCCTCCTCCAGTTCGCGCAGCGCGGCGGTGGTGGCGTCCTCGCCATCGTCAATGCCGCCCTGCGGCATTTGCCAGGCCTCCAGCTTGGAATCGAGGCGTTGGCCGACGAACACCTCGCCGGCCTTGTTGAACAGCAATATGCCGACGCCGGGGCGATAGGGCAGCCCGCTGGGGTGCTGGCGCGGGGTCGCCGTGGTCATTCGGCCGCCAACTGCTGCGCCGGCTGGGCGGCGAGCGATTCGGCGATGAGCAGCTTGAGGTCGCGCAGATTGGCGTGGAGGTCATCCTGTGCCGATGGGATGGCGCCGCGGATGGTGACGCTGCCATGGATCTGGCCCTCGGCCTCGCGGAAGATGGTGCGCACGCCGGCGGCGATCAGCTTGCCGGCATAGGCGCGGCCTTGATCGCGCAGCGGATCAAGACCGCAGGTGAACACCAAAGTCGGCGGCTGGCCGGCGAGGCTGGCGGCGTGCAGCGGTGAGGCCCAGGGGTGGAGCAGATCACTGTCGCCCATATAATGCTGGGTGAACCACGCCATGGTGCCGGCGGTGAGCAGATAGCCATCGGCGAAATCGACCATCGATCCGCTGTTGGCGGTCATGTCCACACCCGGATAGATCAGCCATTGCGCGAGGATCGGCACCGGAAGCTTGCCGTGCAATTCCAGTGAGACCACCGCCGCCAGATTGCCGCCGGCGCTGTCGCCGGCTGGCACGATGCCGGTGACGGCATGGCCGATCACCGCCGGGCTGCCGGCCAGCCAGCTTGTCGCGGCCAGGCAATCCTCGGTCGCGGCGGGGAAGGGGTGTTCGGGGGCGAGGCGGTAATCGACGGACACCACTGTCATGTTGAGGATGCTGCATACTTCGGCACACAGCGAATCATAGACATCAAGGTCCCCGATCACCCAGCCGCCACCGTGGTAGAACAGCAGCACCGGTGCCGGATCGGTCGCCAGTGTGCTCCGATACAGCCGGGCCGGAATGGTATGGCCGTGCGGGCTGGGGATGCTGATGTCCTTGATTTCGGCCACGTCGGTGCGCGGCCGTTCGACCATCTGGCCCATCATCTTCATCGCGGCGCGCGCTGTGGCGGCGTCGCCTTCCTCCATCTTCGGCCCTGGCTGGGCGGCGAGCATGGCAAGGATATTGGCAACATCGGGACGGACATAAGGCATGGTGAGGACTCCCCAAGGTTTTGTTGATTATCATAGGCAGCCGGCTGCCGGGGGCAAGGCTCAGGCTTCGACCAGCTTGACCAGCCGGCGCTCGACAGGGGCGAGCACCCCGGCCAGATCATGGCCGCGCTTCAGGACAACGCCGCCTTCACCGAACAATAACCATTCGCCTTGCTTGTTGCGCAGCACCGGGTCCTTGACGATGCGGACCTCCGGGTTTTCGGCGGTGCGCCGAAACGCCGAAAAGCTGGCGATGCGCGGCCCCAGTTCAATGGCATAGTCGCTCCAATGGCCGGCAGCGACCATGCGGCCATACAGCGACAGGATGCGATCAAGCTCCAGCCGGGTGAAGCTGATCTGGGCGGGGCTGCGGCCGGGCAGCGGCGTGACATTATCCAACCGGTTCAACCCAGCGATGATTTGCCCGGCGCCGCGTCGAGAGCCGCGGTTGCCTCGGTCAGCATGTCGAGCCGGGCGCGCAGCGTTTCGACTTCACAGCGCAGCAGTTCCAGCTTCTGGGTTTCGGGGTCGAAACGCTGGCTGCACGGCGTGCCATAGGGCAGGAACGGTTTGGCATAGTCACCGGCATCGACGGGCACCGGCTTGGCCGGAATGCCGACCATCGTCGCGCCTTCGGGGACATCGCGGGTGACGACGGCATTGGCACCGACACGCGCTCGCTTGCCGACGGTGATGGGGCCGAGCACCTGGGCGCCGGAGCCGATGATGACACCGTCTTCCAGGGTCGGGTGGCGCTTGCCGGGAATGCCATTGGCCGGATCGGTGCCGCCCAGCGTAACGCATTGGTAGATGGTGACATTGTCGCCGATTACCGCGGTTTCGCCGATGACGACAAAGCCATGATCGATGAAGAAATTGCGGCCGATGGTGGCACCGGGATGAATGTCGATGGCGGTGAGGAAGCGCGACAGATGGTTGACGATGCGGGCAACCAGGAACAGCCGCAGGTTGAACAGGCCATGGGCAATACGGTGCAGCCCGAGCGCCCAGACGCCCGGATAGGTCAAAATTTCCCAGCGCGACCGGGGCGCCGGATCACGGGATTTGATCGAATCGAGAAATGCCAGCAGCGCCATGTCCGTCTCCCCGCGGCCGCCATTCGGTTCGCCGCGTTTATCTGAATCTTACCCGGTTTGCCGGGACGGCGCCAGAGCGGGGATCAAAGCGCCTGGAGGGTGCGGGCAACCGAATGGACGACGGCGGCGATGCGGACGCTGGCCTGGATCTTTTCGGCCGAAACACCATGGCCGGCGAGCACCTTGTCATGGGCATCGATGCACATGCCGCAGCCGTTGATCGCCGATACGGCAAGGCTGAACAGTTCGAAATCGGCCTTGTCGATGCCCGGCGCCCCGATGACGTTCATGCGCAGCTTGGCCGGCATGGTGCGATATTCGGCGCGTGAGGCGAGATGGGTGAAGCGGTAATAGATGTTGTTCATCGCCATCACCGAGGCGGCGGCCCTGGCGGCGTTCATCGCTTCGGGGGTCAGCTTGGTGGCAGCCTCTTCCTCGACTGCGTCGATCAGCGGCTTGTAGGCACAGGCATGGGCACAGGCGACGAAAGTGCCCCACTTCTGCTGGTCGGTGAGCAATTGTTCGGCGACCAGGCTGGAGACGTTGAGGCGCTGGTCCTTGGCATAATCGGGCAGCGTCTTGGTGAGTTCGGTGAAAAGCATGGCAAATCCTTTTCCCTCTCCCGTTCGGGGAGAGGGAGGGTGGAAATAGCGCGGGCCAGGCCCGCGCTGTCGGACGGGTTCGGCCGGTGGTTCCGGCCGCCCCGTCATTCGGGCTGGTGCCTGTCGGCGTTACGCCGCCGGCTTCAGCGTGTCCTGGCCTTCCGACCAGTTGCACGGGCACAGCTCATCGGTCTGCAACGCATCGAGGATGCGCAGCGTCTCGGCCGGGTTACGACCGACGTTTAGGCCGTTGATCGTCACATGCTGAATGACATTCTGCGGATCGATGATGAAGGTGGCGCGCAGCGCGACGCCGGCATCCTTGACGATGATGCCCAGGGCGTTGGCCAGGTGCTTGGAATTGTCGGCCAGCCAGGGGAAATCGGCAGCGGCAAGGCGTTCATCGGCCTTGCGCCAGGCGAAGTGGACGAAATCGGTGTCGGTCGAGGCGCCGATCAGGATGGCGTCACGATCGGCGAATTCCTGCTTCAGATCGCCATAGCCGATGATTTCGGTCGGGCAGACAAAGGTGAAATCCTTGGGCCAGTAGAACAGGATCTTCCACTTGCCCGGATAGGCGGTGGTGATGTCGAGCGTTTCGCCGCCGGGCAGCGCCGCAACGCCCTGCTGGACGGGAAGGGTGAACGAGGGGACGGTATCGCCAACGGTAAGCGCCATGGGTTTGCTCCTGTTTCGGTTGGAAGGCTTTCGCGCATTGCCCGATGCCGGGGATCGGCCTACAAATCCAATCGATAATTTCAACGTTATAAATCGACTGGCTCGATGACCTTCACGCCGACGCTCAAGCAACTGCAATATCTGACGGCGCTGCATATCCATGGCCATTTCGGCCATGCCGCCGATGCCTGTTTCGTTACGCAGAGCACTTTGTCGGCGGGTTTGCGGGAGCTGGAAAACCTGCTGGGCTTGCAATTGGTCGAACGCACCCACCGCGTCGTGCGCTTTTCGCCCTTGGGTGAAAAGGTCGTCGCCAAGGCCTATGACGTGCTGCGCGAGGTCGATGCGCTGACCGCCTTGACCAAGGATGCCGGCAAGCCCCTGGCGGGTGAAGTGCGGCTGGGGGTCATCCCCACCATTGCGCCCTATCTGTTGCCGCGCGTGCTGCCGGGGCTGCGCGCCGCCTGGCCCGAATTGAAGCTATACCTGCGCGAGGCGATGAGCGGGGCTGCCTGCGAGGCGCTGGCGCGGGGCACGCTCGATGCCGTGTTGCTGGCGCTGCCCTGGGATTGCGGCTCGGTCGAAGCCATGCCGTTGTTTACCGACGACTTTTTCCTGGTGTTTCATCCCGGCGACCGGATCGATCCGCCGCCAACCGTGGCGCCCGATGCGATCGATGAAACCCAGCTGCTGCTGCTGGAAGACGGCCATTGCCTGAAGGACCAGGCGCTGGCGGTTTGCGGCCGGCCGGAACTGCGCGCCGATCCGGCGCAGCGCGGCACATCCCTGGGCACTCTGGTGCAGATGGTGGCAGGCCGGCTTGGGCAGACATTGGTGCCGCAGATGGCGCTTGATGCCGGGATTATCGCTGGCACCGGGTTGCTGGCGCGGCCGGTGACGGGCGGCGCCTCCCGCACCATCGCGCTGGTCTGGCGCAAGGGCAGCCCGCGTGCCGAGGAATTCCGCCTGCTGGGTGCGGCGCTCACCCCGGCCCTGACTCCGGCTGGCATGCCGGCGGTGGACAGTGCCGTCGCCGAGACTATGGTGCCGCCGCATCAGATCAACCAATCCGGGGAGTGACGCATGAAGGCTGTGCTGTGTGTGGAACATGGGCCACCCGAGAAACTGGTGGTGCGGGACATTGCGATGCCCGAACCCGGCAAAGGCCAGGTGCGGGTGCGGGTGCATGCGGCGGGGCTGAATTTTCCCGATACGCTGATCATCCAGAATCTCTATCAGTTCAAACCGGCCTTGCCGTTTTCACCGGGGGGCGAGGCCGCCGGTGTGATCGATGCGGTGGGGGAAGGGATTACCGACCTCGCCATCGGTGACCGGGTGGTGGCGATGACCGGCAATGGCTGTTTTGCCGAACAGGTCGTCGCCAACCGCGCCCAGGTCGTGGCGATTCCCGGTGACATGCCCTTCGATATCGCCAGCGGTTTCACCATGACCTATGGCACGTCGCATCATGCCCTGAAGCAGCGGGCGCGCCTGCAACCGGGCGAGACGCTGCTGGTGCTGGGGGCGGCCGGTGGTGTCGGGCTGGCGGCGGTTGAACTTGGCAAGCTGATGGGGGCCAACGTCATCGCCGCCGCGTCGTCGGACGAGAAACTGGCGCTGTGCCGGGAATTTGGCGCCGATGAGGTCATCAACTATGCCAGTGAAAGCCTGAAGGATCGCGTCAAGGAATTGACCGGCGGCCGCGGTGTGGATGTCATCTATGATCCGGTTGGTGATCGCTTTGCCGAACCGGCGTTCCGCAGCATCGCCTGGAATGGCCGCTACCTGGTGGTCGGGTTCGCCGGCGGGGCGATTCCATCGCTGCCGCTCAACCTGCCGCTGATCAAGGGGGCGTCGATCGTCGGGGTGTTCTGGGGCGCCTTCACTCAGGCCGAACCGGCACTGCACCGCGAGAATATGGCGGAATTGCTTGACTGGTATCGCGCCGGCAAGCTGAAGCCGCATGTGTCGAAGCATTTCAGCCTGGAGGAAGGCCCGGCGGCGATCCGCTGGATGATGGACCGCAAGGCGACCGGCAAAATCGTGCTGACGCTTTGAACTGAAAGGCGTTTTTGATGTCTGCTTTGCGCGAAACCTATCCGTTGTACATCGCCAACAAGGCCGAACAGCCTAATTGCGATCTGGTGGTGACCGACAAATTCACTGGCGAAGTCGCCACCCGCGTGGCGCTGGCCGATGCCGCGATGATCGATCGCGGCATCGCGGCGGCGGCGGCGGCGGCTGAGCCGATGGCACGGATGGCGGCCTATGAACGCCAGGCGGTGCTGGCGCATTGTGTGACGCGCTTTACCGAACGCGCCGATGAACTGGCGCTGGCGCTGTGCATCGAGGCGGGCAAACCGATCCGCGATTCGCGCGGTGAAGTCGGCCGCCTGATCGATACCTTCCGCATCGCCGCCGAAGAAAGCGTGCGGATGACCGGCGAAGTGCAGCCGCTGGATATTGCGCCGCGGGCGCGCGGTTACCAGGGCATGTGGAAGCGGGTGCCGATCGGGCCGTGCAGCTTTGTTTCGCCGTTCAACTTCCCATTGAACCTTGCCGCCCACAAGATTGCCCCGGCGCTGGCCGTCGGCTGTCCGTTCGTGATGAAGCCAGCGTCGCGTACGCCGCTGGGCGCCATCATCATCGGCGAAGTGCTGGCGGAAACCGATCTGCCGCCCGGCGCCTTTTCGATCCTGCCGGCGCACCGCGATGGTGCCGATCTGTTCACCACCGATGACCGATTGAAATTGCTCAGCTTTACCGGATCGCCCGACGTCGGTTGGGATTTGAAGGCGCGCGCCGGCAAAAAGAAGGTCGTGCTGGAACTCGGCGGCAATGCCGCGGTGATCATCGACCGCGATGCCGATCTGGCGGATGCCGCCGAGCGCACGGTGTTCGGGGCCTTTTACCAATCGGGCCAGTCGTGCATCGGCGTGCAGCGCATCATTGTCCATGATGCGGTTTACGATCAATTCAAGGCGATGCTCGTCGAACGCACGGCGAAACTGATCGCCGGTAACCCCATCGACGAGGCGACTTTTATCGGCCCGATGATCGATGTGAAGGAAGCGGCGCGGCTGGATGGCTGGATCGCCGAGGCGCGCGCCGCCGGGGCGACCCTGTTGTGTGGCGGCCAGCGTGACGGGGCGATGCTGGCGGCGACCCTGCTGGAAGGCGTGCCGCGTTCGGCCACGCTGTACACAGAAGAAGCCTTTGGCCCCGTTGCGTTTTTCAGCCGTTTCAGTGATTTCGATGCGGCGCTTGATGAAGTCAATGACAGCAAGTTCGGGCTGCAGGCGGGCATTTTCACCCGCGATCTTTTCCATATGCTGAAGGCCTGGGACCGGCTGGATGTTGGCGGCGTCGTCATCAATGACGTGCCGAGCTACCGCGTTGACAACATGCCCTATGGCGGCGTGAAGGATTCGGGGCTGGGCCGCGAAGGCGTGCGTTTCGCCATGGAAGACATGACCGAAATCCGCAACCTGGTCATCCGCCGCCGCCCCCAGGACATGTAAGCGGCATATGTGAGCGACGATCCCCGGCCGCTGATCCTGACGGCGCTGTTCGAACCGCCGGTACAGGCGCGGTTCGAGGCGCTGCGCCGGGCGCATTACCCGGCCGAACTCAACCAGGTGCCGGCGCATGTTTCGCTGTTTCATCACCTGCCGGGCCGCGAATTTGAGGCGGTGAAGCGCCGGTTGAAGGCCGTGTGCGGGCCGTTGCCGCCGCCATTTGTCGAGATTATCGGGCTGAGATCATTGGGAAAAGGCGTCGCCTTCAAGCTGCGCTCGCCGGCGCTCGATGCGGTTCGCGGCGAACTGGCGGCGGGGTGGAATACGCTGCTGATCCCCCAGGATCGTGCCGGTTTTCAGGCGCATGTGACGGTCCAGAACAAGGTGACCCCGGCGGCGGCGCGGGCGACGTTGCTGGCGCTGGAGGCCAGCTTTGCGCCTTTTTCGACCAAAACGACTGCTATTGCCATCTGGCGCTATCTCGGTGGCCCCTGGGAGGCGTTGGGGCAGGTGGCATTTCGCGGTTGATCGCATTTGGTCACCCCTGGTTCAGCCGGCGCTAGGCACGGCGGGGGCATTCGTCTAGAGCGGGAAAATGATGTCGCAACGCGCTTTTCGCCCTGTCATTCTCCTGCTCGCGGCGGGGCTGGCCGTCACCGGCTGTGCAACCAACAAGGTCAAGAAAGACCAGAGTTACGTCGCCCGCGATGTCGAAACCCTGTATCTTGTCGCCAAGGATACGCTTGACCGGCGCCAGTACAAGATGGCGGCGGCGATGTTCGATGAAGTCGAGCGCCAGCATCCCTATTCGGTCTGGGCCCGCCGCGCGCAGTTGCTCAGCGCCTATAGTTACTATGTCGCGGGCGATTTCAACGATGCCATTGGGTCGGCGCAGCGCTTCCTGTCGCTGCACCCCGGCAGCCGGGAAGCGCCCTATGCCTATTACATGATCGCTGTCAGTTACTATGAACAGATTTCTGGCGTCCAGCGCGACCAGAAGATCACCCAGCAAGCCCTTGATG
>JANYCM010000131.1 GCA_025360285.1 Sphingomonadales bacterium | reverse complement strand
GCGACCCGAAAGACGCCGCGCCGCCTTGCCTCCTCGTAGAACCGCACCCCTGTCTCCGGTTGACCCTTTGTCAGGCGCATCATCGCAGAAGGGTGGGGCAAGGTCCAGTTGGCGGGTCAGGCCGGTGCGAACACCCGGGCGAGGACATCGTCATAGATATCGGCCAGCGCCACAAGGTCGGCAACCGCGACGCTTTCATCGATCTTGTGCATCGAGGCGCCGGGCAGGCCGAATTCCACCACCGGGCACAGGCGGCGGATGAAGCGCGCGTCCGAGGTGCCGCCGCTGGTGGAAAGTTCCGGCGAGACGCCGGTGACGCGGGTGATCGCGGCGGCAACGATATCGGACAAGCGGCCGGGTTCGGTAAAAAACGCTTCGCCGGAAATGCGGATGATCACCTCGGCCGAAGGCGCATGGGCGGCGACGGTCTCGCGCAGCCAGGCTTCGAGGTCCGCACCCCGATGGCGATCATTGAAGCGGATGTTGAGCCGCGCCGACGCCTGGGCCGGGATGACATTGGTGGCCGGATTGCCGACACTGATATCGGTGATTTCCAGGTTGGACGGTTGAAACCAGGCGCTGCCGTCATCCAGCCGCCGGGCCTTCAGCGCCGCCAGCAGGGCGACCAGTCGGGTGATGGGGTTATCGGCGCGATCGGGGTAGGCGACATGGCCCTGGGCCCCCAGAACGGTGATCCAGGCATTGAGCGAGCCGCGCCGGCCGACCTTGATGGTATCCCCCAGCCGCTGCGCCGATGTCGGTTCGCCGACGAGGCACAGGTCGGGCACCAGATCATTGGCTTCCAGCCATGCGAGCATCGGGGCGGTGCCAAAGGTGGCCGGGCCTTCTTCATCGCCGGTGATGATCAGCGACAGTCGACCGGGCGCGCCGCGCGCCACATGACGCCGGGCGGCGATGACAAAGGCGGCGATACCGCCCTTCATGTCGGCGGCACCGCGGCCGACCAGCCGGCCATCCGCAACGACCCCGGCAAAGGGATCGACGCCCCACGCCGCGCTGTCGCCCACTGGCACCACATCGGTATGGCCGGCAAAGGCGAAATGCGGGTGGCCGCTGCCGATGGTGGCGAACAGATTGTCAATGGGGCCATCGGGTGGGCCCCCGAACGGCAGGCGGTGCAGCGTGAAACCCTGGGCGGTCAGCGCGGCGGCGAGCACATCCTGTGCGCCGGCATCGGCGGGCGTGACGCTGGCGCAGCGGATCAGATCAGCGGTGAGCGCCACCACATCGGCCGTCATGATCAGTGCATCCGGGACATGAAATCGGCGACGTGCCGGGCGTTGATGCCGAAATCACCACTACCGACGCGTGAGACAGACCGGACATCGACGCGTGTGCCGCTGCCCTGTGCGGTCAGGCGGACGACGATATCCTGTTTGAAACCCCACCAGGGCATGGTGGCGGTCGCTTCGATGCGGCCGGAAACCGGGTCGCTGGCAACGATGGCCCAGTTGAGGCTGACCGCGGCGACCAGGGCCCGGCGGAAGGTTGGGCGCAGCGCCATTGGCAGCACCAGCGGGGCAATTTCGGGGTAGGCGGCGGCCTGCAACGGCGCATTGGCGGGATCATAGTCCGTCGAATCGGCATCCGCCCCGCGCACGGCGGCGGTTATGGCGGTGAAGTGCGGCGGGTTCGCACTATCGGTGCTGATATCGTGGATCAGCGGCAAATCGCGCGCTGGCAGCAGGATTATGGCCGGCAGGGCGATGGTGGCAAGGCCAGCGACGGCAATGATCAGCCCAAAGACGCGGGGGCGGCGCAGCAGCCCGAACAGGCAGGCCAGCCCGCCAAGCCCCGCGAGCAGCGCCGCGACCGCAAACAGGCCCAGCCCCATGTGCCAATCAAGGATATGAAAGCGCAGCAGCGGCCCGGCGATCAGCGCCAGCAGCACAGCCGCGATCGTTGCCCCGGCGATGGTGTTCATGCTGCGACCCGGTTGCACTGTCGCCACCCCCAAAGTCTCCTATTTGGCAGCCGGGCGCGGTGCTTTCGGCGCCGCCGACGCGAAGGTCGTGCCGAAATAATCGCCCTGATACCAGTGCGGCCGGTCGGCGGCGTTGGCAATTTCGCGGGCGATCAGATAGTTTACCCGTGCATATTTGGCCCCCGCCGCCCAATTGATCGGCAGCTTCATGTCGTCGCTC
>JANYCM010000103.1 GCA_025360285.1 Sphingomonadales bacterium | reverse complement strand
GCGGCGCATAGTAGAACGACGATCGACTGATCAACAGCAGGCGACATTGCGCCGAGATCGACAGATCGGCATGCACCGCTTCGATCATCCCGCGCCTTCGATCCACGCTCATCGACCGAAGGCTTTGGCTAAAAAATCCCGTTCCACGACCAACTGCCCGATCTTGGAATGCAGCTTGTCGATCTCCGCCTCGCCGCTCGCCCGCGCCACCTCCGAGGCGCCAGCAAAGGTCAATGCCATCCCGTCGATCGCCTGCCGCTTCCACGCCGCGATCATCGTGTGGTGGATGCCGTGCTTTGCGCCTAAATCTGCGAGCGTCAGGTCCCCCCGGATCGCTTCCAGGGCAACCTTGGCTTTGAAGTCCGCGCTGTAGCGCTTTCTCGTCGTCTTTCTTCCCGTCCGTCCTTCAGATCGGGAATAGCTTAACACCCTGTCCAGTTTTCCGGGACCACCTCAATATTCGTTTTACGTCTTCAAATCGGGCTGAATGAGCCCGAAATTCAGGGCTCCTGAATACCAAGGGCGCGCTGCCATAGTTGCAGGGAAAAGCAGCCATTGGTGTCGGCCCAGGCGGTATAGGGGTTCCAGCCGCAGGCCCGCGCCAGCAGCTGGGTTTCGGCAAGTGTCCATTTGTAGCTGTTTTCGGTATGGATGTGCTCCCCGGCAACCAGGCGGAATGATTGGCCGGCGGCGGTGAATTCGGTGTCGCGTACCGCGACCAGGTGCATCTCGATGCGGCCTAGGCCAGCATTCCAGACGGCGCGATGGGTAAAATCCTGCACGCGCACCGTGCCGCCCAGTTCGCGGTTGATGCGGTGGAGCAAATTCAGGTTGAACGCCGCGGTTACGCCCTGTGCGTCGTCATAGGCGGCCTCCAGAGCTTCGCGGGTCTTGCCGGGGCCAGGGGCGAGATCGATGCCGATGACCAGCCAGCTGCCGGCGCCCAACACGCTGGCAAAGCTGCGCAGCAGGTCGATGGCGGCCGGCGGTGCGAAATTGCCAATGGTCGAACCGGGGAAAAATCCCAGGCGCGGCATGCCGAAGATGCCGCCGGGCGGGCGGAACGGCGCGGTGAAATCGGCGGCGACTGGCAACACTGGCAGCCCGGGGAAATCCGCCGCCAGCGCGCTGGCCGAATGCTGGAGAAATTCCGCCGATATATCGACCGGCACATAGGCGGCCGGCGCAATCGCACGCAGCAGCAGCGGCGTCTTGGCGGAGGATCCCGACCCGAATTCGATGACGGCGCGCCCCGGGCCGACGGCCGCGGCGATGTCGGCGGCGTTTGCGCTCAATATCCCGATTTCCGTCCGCGTCGGATAATATTCGGGCAATTCGGTGATCGCCTCGAACAGCTCCGATCCGGCGCGATCATAGAAGAATCGCGCCGGAATGATCTTTTGCGGCTGCGCCAGCCCGGCGCGCACCGCGGCAGCAAAATCGCTGGTCTGGTCGTGAACCGGAAGTGGTTGGGCCATGATCAGATATCCTTTGCCAGGCGCAGCCCGGTGAATTGCCAGCGCATGTGGGGATAGAAGAAATTGCGCACCGATGCCCGCGAACTGCCGCGCGGCGTTGCGCAGCTGGCGCCTTTCAGCACCATCTGGCCGTTCATGAATTTGCCGTTGTATTCACCCACCGCGCCGGCCGCCGGGCGAAAGCCGGGGTAGGGCAGGAACGCCGAAGCGGTCCATTGCCAGCAACCCCCGAACAGGCTGGAGCTGCCGACGGGATGCACCGGCCCGGCGCGGTCCATCTGGTTGCCACCGGCGGGATCGTGCCCGGCCGCCGCGACTTCCCATTCGGCTTCCGTCGGCAAGCGCGCCCCGGCCCAGCTGGCAAAGGCATCGGCTTCGTAAAAGCTGATATGTGTCACCGGCGCCGCCCCATCGATGGCGCGGCGGCCCGACAGGGTGAAACTGCTCCAGCCGCCATCGCTTTCCTGCCAGTGCAGCGGCGCCGCGATGCCCTCACGCAGTACCCAGGCCCAGCCATCCGACAGCCACAGCGCCGGGTTGCTGTAGCCGCCGGCGGCGATGAACGCCGCCCAGTCGGCGTTGCTGACCAAGGTGTTGGCCAGGGCAAAGGGCCGCACCAGCACGTCATGCGCCGGCCCCTCGCAATCAAAGCCGAACCCCGGGCCATCGTGCCCGATGCGGTGGATGCCGCCGGCGTGGCGGGCCCAGCCGCCGGGCGCTGGCGGCGGCGCGGCCGCTGCCGGCGGAAACAGCGCCGGCTCGATCGGGTTGGCGGCAAACAGGTCGAGGATATCGGTGACCAGCAGCTCCTGATGCTGTTGTTCATGGTTCAGCCCCAGCTCGATCAGGCTGCGCGCGCCGGCATCGAAGTCGCCCCAATGCTGCGCCAGCGCCGCATCGACATGGCCGCGATAGGCCAACACATCTTCGAGACTCGGCCGGGTGATCAGCCCGCGGCGGTGCCGGGCGTGGCGGGCGCCCACCGCTTCATAATAGCTGTTGAACAGATAGTTGAAGCGATCGTCGAACGGCCGATAGCCGGACAGGCCGTCGAGGACAAAGGTTTCGAAAAACCAGGTCGTATGCGCCAGATGCCATTTCGCGGGGGAGGCATCGGGCATGGATTGGGCGCTGGAATCGGCATCCGACAGGGGCGCTGCCAGCGCTACCGACAAGCCGCGCACCGCGTGCAGGCTGTCGAGCAGCGTATCCGCCGCCCGCGTTGCCGCGAGGATCGTCATCGCCCGTCTCCCACATCCGGCGCCGCCTTATCGGTTCGCGCCGGGCACCCATAACACATCGCCGGTGCCGGCATTTTCAACCCGGCTGAGCACAAACAGATAATCCGACAATCGGTTCAAATATTGCATCGCGCTGCGGCTCAACGCCTCACCCGCCGCGATCGCGGCAACGCCGTCACGCTCCGCCCGCCGCGCGATGGTGCGCGCCAGGTGCAGCGCCGTCGCCGCCGGTGTTCCGGCCGGCAGGATGAAACTGGTCAACGGCGCCAGCGCATCGTTTGCCGCATCGATCTGCACTTCCAGCCAGTCAACCTGCCCCGGCACGATGCGCAACGCGCCGTCAATGCCATCGGGCGTCGCCAAATCGGCCCCCAGATCGAACAGATCATTCTGGATGCGCCCCAGCGCCATGGCGGTCGGCGGCGAGGCGTGCAGCCGCGCCATGCCGATCGCCGCATTGGCTTCATCGACGCTGCCGACCACATGCAGCCGCGGATCGGCCTTGGATCGGCGGGAACCATCGACCAGGCCCGTGGTGCCATCATCGCCGGTGCGGGTGTAGATGCGGTTGAGCTTGACCATGGACGATTAACCCTGCCGGTTGATCAGGAACAGAATGATGATGAAGATGATCGCCAGCGCCTGGAAGGCGACGCGATAGCTCATCATCTTGTTCGATTGTTTGCCGCTGATATCCTTGCCACGCGCCATGATGATGATGCCGCGCGCCAGCACGCCCAGTGTGGCCAGGGCGGCCAGCACCATCAGGATAATCAGCAGTGCCTGGATCGACATGGGGGCGTTCCTTTGCCGGGTTGGACGGCGCGAATTTGGGACTGCTGGCCGATATTGCCGTTGTTTACGCCAGATGGGGGGCTTGGCCCAGTCTGTTAAGTCGTCATGGCGTCGCGGGGGGGCTTCAAGAAAGGCAGAAGCGCGGGCAAAGCCCGCGCCGTCGGACGGGCCGAGGCGGGAAGGCCGTCTCGGCCCGCCGGCCGTGCTGGCGCGAGTCCGCACGCAGCTTCGCTGCTTGCGGCCGCGCTGCGCAACTAAATCCAGTATTGTCATTTGCCTGACACACGAACTGTTGTATCTACAGGCAAACCACGGATCGGCCGCCGTCCTACGCGGCCTTGCG
>JANYCM010000082.1 GCA_025360285.1 Sphingomonadales bacterium | reverse complement strand
ATCCGGGGCTCTATGCCAGCGGCTGGGCGCGGCGCGGGCCTTCGGGCACCATCGGGACCAACCGGCCGGATGGGTTTTCGGTGGTGGCGGCGATCGCCGCGGACGTGCCCGTCGGCCGAAATGCATTGGGCGGCGGCGATGCCCCGGCGGCGCTTGACGCGCTGCTGGTTGGACGCGGCGTGCGGGCGACGCATTTCGGCCATTGGCAGGCGATCGATGCGCATGAAGTGGCGCGCGCCCGGCCGGGGGCACCGCGCGAGAAAGTGATCAGCGTGGCGGAGATGCTGGGGTTGATCGGATAGCCATTCACGTCCGAAAACCGCCAGACTCGTGCGGCGACTGAGCCTATATCCACGGCATGGACACGCTGCCCGATCATGCCACTTGCTATGCCGCGCTGTTGCGGCGCGACCGCGCCTTTGATGGCGTGTTCTTTACCGGGGTCACCTCCACCGGCATTTATTGCCGACCGGTGTGCCCGGCGCGGACACCCAAGCCGGAAAATTGCACCTTTCACGCCAGCGCCGCCGCCGCCGTGGCCGCCGGGTTTCGCGCCTGCAAGCGCTGCCGGCCGGACGCGGCACCGGGGTCACCGGCCTGGGTGGGCAGCGGCGCCAGCGTGCGGCGGGCGCTACGCCTGATCGATGCGGGTGGTCTCGATGCCGGCGATGCGCCGGCGGCGGTGGAGGCGCTCGGCGATCGGCTGGGGCTGGGGGCGCGCCAGGTGCGGCGGTTGTTTGCCCGCGATGTCGGGGTGTCGCCGGTGGCGGTGGCGCAGGCGCGGCGGCTGGCGGCGGCGGTGCGCCTGATCGATGACAGTGCGCTGCCGATGGCCGACGTGGCGCTGTCCGCCGGCTTTGGCAGCATCCGCCGTTTCAACGAAGTCTTTGCCGCCGTCCACGGCGAAACCCCGGCAAACCGCCGCAAACGCCAGATGGGAGTTCCGAAAATGCAATTGAGTCTGTCACGATACACCAGCCCGGTGGGCGAATTGCTGATCGTTGCCGATGGTGAGGCGCAGTTGCGCGCGCTGGATTTCAGCGATTTTGAAGAGCGTATGGTGCGGTTGCTGGCCCGGCATTATGGCAGTTTCGACCTGGTGCCGGGGGTGATCCCGCCGGCCATTGGCGCGGCGCTGGATGGCTATTTCGCCGGCGACCTGACGGCGCTTGATAATATTCCGGTGGCCACCGGCGGCACGGCGTTTCAGCGCGATGTCTGGGCGGCGTTGCGGCGGATTCCGGCGGGGCAGACCCAGGGCTATGGCGCGCTGGCGGCGGCGCTGGGCAAGCCTGGCGCGGCGCGGGCCGTCGGGCTGGCCAATGGCAGCAACCCCATCGGCATCGTGGTGCCGTGCCACCGGGTGATCGGCGCGTCGGGGGCATTGACGGGCTATGCCGGCGGGGTGGAACGCAAGCGCTGGTTATTGGCGCACGAAGGCGCGGCGGGGGTTATCTGAGGGCGGGCAGCGCTGCCGCCAGCCGGTCAATCGCCGCGTCCAGAACATCATCGGATTTGGCGAAGCACAGCCGTAACGTGCTGGTAACCGGGCTTTCGGCGTAAAAGGCGGAGACCGGGATACTGGCGACGCCGGCGTCGATCAGCCGATCGGCGACGTCCACATCGTCCCGCGTGATGCCCGATCCGGCGAGGTCGATCGAGACGAAATAGGTGCCGGCGCTGGGCAGCATGGCATAGCCGGCCGCGGTGAGGCCGGTGACGAGGCGGTCGCGGGCGCGCTGGAATTGCGCGCGCATGGCGGTGAACCAGGGGGCCGGTTTGGCGAGACCATGGGCGATGCCGGTTTGCAGATTGGGCGGCGTGGTGAAGGTGAGGAACTGGTGCGAGCGTGCGAGGGCGGCGGTCAGGGGCGGCGCGGCGCACAGCCAGCCGACTTTCCAGCCGGTCAGCGCGAAGATCTTGCCGCCGGAACCGATCTTGACGCTGCGGTCCCGCAGGGTTGGAATGTCGAGCACCGAGACATGTGAAACCCCATTGAAAACAACATGTTCCCAGACTTCGTCGCTGATCACGATGGCGCCATGGGCGGCGGCGAATTGCCCCAGAAGTGCCAGGCTGGCGCGGTCGAAGGTCGAGGCGCTGGGGTTCAAGGGATTGTTGATGATGACCAGCCGGGTGCGCGGGGTGAAGGCGGCGGCCAGGTCTTCGGCGGTGAATTGCCAGTGCGGCGGCGCCAGGCGGACAAGGCGCGGCACGCCGCCAGCGCGGCGGACGAGCGGCAGATAGGCATCGTACAGCGGTTGAAACAGCACGACGTCATCGCCCGGTGTGACCAGCGCCAGGATCGCCGCGGCCAGTGCTTCGGTGGCGCCCGACGTCACGGTGATTTCGCTTTGCCAATCCAGATCAATGGCTTGGTGGGCGCGGTAATGATCGGCGATGGCCTGGCGCAGGTCCGGTGTGCCGGCCATCGGCGGATATTGGTTGCTGCCAGTGAGCAGCGCAGCAGACGCTGCATCGAGCACATCCTGCGGCCAGCCGCTGTCCGGGAAACCCTGGCCCAGGTTGATGGCACCGGTCGCCCGGGCGCGCGCCGACATGGTTTCGAAGATCGTGGTGGGGAGGTTGGCATAGAGCGGGTGCATGACCGGCATTGAGGGGAGGGCACAGGCGCAAGTCAACCCGAAGCCCGGCCTTTTCCCGCCCGCCGCGCTGATGCTATCACCCCGCCATGGAAACACTGTTGCCCCTGACCGATGACGACGCCGCCGCCGAACTGGCGCGGCTGGCGGCGGAGATTGCCGAGCATGGCCGGCGTTACCATGGCGAGGATGCGCCGATCATCAGCGATGCGGATTATGACGTGCTGGTGCGGCGCAATGCGGCGATCGAGGCGGCGTTTCCGCACCTTGTCCGTGCCGATTCGCCGAGCTGGCAGGTTGGCGCGGCGCCGGCGGCGGGGTTTGGCAAGGTCACGCACGCCCGGCCGATGCTGAGCCTCGACAATGTCTTTTCGGATGACGAGGCGCGGGATTTCGTTGGCCGGGTGCGGCGTTTCCTGGGGCTGGGCGCCGATGAACCGGTCGTGCTGCTGGCGGAGGCCAAGATCGACGGCCTGTCGGCGAGCCTGCGCTTTGAAAACGGCCGGCTGGTGACGGCGGCGACGCGCGGCGATGGCGCGGTGGGGGAGGATGTGACGGCCAATGTCCACCATGTTTCAGGGCTGACGCTCGCCCTGCCGGCGGGGGCACCGGCGATCGCGGAAGTGCGCGGCGAAGTCTATATGGCCAAAGCGGATTTTGCGGCGCTGAATGCCCGCCAGGCCGAGGCCGGCGACAAGGTCTTCGCCAATCCGCGCAACGCCGCCGCCGGGTCGCTGCGCCAGCTGGATGCCAGCATTACCGCGGCGCGCCCGCTGCGCTTTATCGCCCATGGCTGGGGCGAGATGAGCGATGTGCCGGGGGACAGCCAGAGCGCGGTGATGGCGGCGATTGCCGGCTGGGGTTTCGACATCGGCAGCCTGCGCGCCACCTGCGCTGATATCGAGGACGCGCTTGCCTTCACCCGCGGGATCGAGGCGCGGCGGGCGGACCTGCCCTTTGATATCGATGGCGTGGTGTACAAGGTCGATCGGCTCGATTGGCAGGCGCGGCTGGGGCAGGTGGCGCGCAGCCCGCGCTGGGCGTCGGCGCATAAATTCGCCGCCGAACAGGCCGAAACGCTGCTGGTGCAGATCGATATCCAGGTCGGCCGCACCGGCGCGCTGACCCCGGTGGCGCGGTTGCAGCCGGTTACTGTCGGCGGCGTCGTCGTCACCAACGCGACCCTGCATAATGAGGATGAGATCAACCGGCTGGATGTGCGCGCCGGCGACCGGGTGCGGGTGCAGCGCGCCGGCGATGTCATTCCGCAGATTCTGGGCCGGGTGCCGGGTGATGCCGAACGCGGGCCTGCCTTTGTGTTTCCCGATCATTGCCCGGTGTGCGGGTCGAGCGCGGTGCGGGAAGAGGATGGCGTGGTGCGGCGCTGCACCGGCGGCCTGACCTGTGCGGCCCAGCGCAGCGAGCGGCTGCGGCATTTCGTGTCGCGGCTGGCGTTCGATATCGAAGGTCTGGGGTCGGAGCGGATCGAGCAGTTCGCCGCGGCCGGCTTGATCGTGGCACCGGGCGATATTTTCCGGCTGGACCGCGACACGCTGCTGGGGTTGCCGGGGTTCAAGGCCAAATCGGCCGATAATCTGATTGCGGCGATCGCGGCGCGGCGCCGCGTCGGGCTGGATCGCTTCCTTTATGCGCTGGGTATCCGCCATGTCGGCGAGGTAACGGCGCGTGATCTGGCGCGGGCGTTCGGTTCGGCCGAGGCGCTGCGCGGTGCGGCGCTGGCGGCCGCCGATGATGCCGAGGCGCGCGGGCGGTTGACCGATATCGGCGGCATCGGGCCGGTGGTCGCCGAGGCTTTGGTCGATTTCTTTGCCGAGCCGCATAATCTGGCGACGTTCGCTGATCTGTTGGCCGAAGTGACGCCCGAACCGCTGGCGGCGGCGCGGCAGACGGCGCTGACCGGCAAGACTGTGGTGTTCACCGGATCGCTGACGATGCTGACCCGTGACGAGGCACGGGCGCAGGCTGAGGCTTTGGGTGCCAAGGTGGCCGGGTCGGTTTCTGCGCGCACCGATCTGGTGGTGGCGGGCGCTGATGCCGGATCGAAACGCGCCAAGGCCGAAGCGCTGGGGGTGGCGGTGATCGATGAGGCAGCGTGGGCGGCGAGGGTGGCGGGGGCGGCGTGAAACTTCCTTTCCCGGTTGACGCGAAGGCGTCAACCGGGAAAGGAAGATTTCATATGGCCGCCGATGAGCCTGTCAGCGGCAAAATCCGGCTCTCACTACTTCTTCCGCAACGCCCGGTCATCACTCGCGGCCAGCCAGATGGCCGCGGCCCAGGCGGCGACATTCTGGTCGAGCTGCGTCCGATCGACCTTGTCCAGCGTGTCATCGGGCGTGTGATGGTAATCGAAATAGCGGCTGCCATCCTGTTCGAAGTTGATGGTGCCCGTGCCATTGGCGATCAGCGGCGCGACATCCCCGTCGCCGCCGGCGCTGTTATTGCGGGTGGCGGCGATGCCGAGCGGGGCGAGTACGCGCTGGATTTCGGCGATCAGCGGCAGGCCGGTGTCGGCGACGTTCGACGACAGGCGATAGATGCGGTCGGCACCGAAATCGCTTTCGGCGGCGAGGACGATGGGTTCGGCCTTATGGGCTTCGCCATAGGCGCGGCCGCCCCAGATGCCTTCCTCCTCGGCGCCCCAGAAGACCAGGCGGATGGTGCGGCGCGGTTTGATGCCTGAGTCCTTTATCGCTTTGGCAGCGGCAAGGGTGATGGCGACGCCGGCGCCATCGTCGATGGTGCCGGTGGCGAGATCCCAGCTATCGAGATGGCCGCCGATGACGATGATTTCGGGGCCGGTGCCGGGGATTTCGGCCGACACATTCGCCGATTGGCCATTGGGGTTGAAGCGCGGCGTCAGCACCAGGTGCAGGCTGACCGGTCCGGCCTTGGCGCGGCGCGCCAGTTGTTCGGCATCGGGCAGTGACAGCGCCGCCGCCGGGATGGGGGCCTGGCCCTCGGGCCAGGTCGTGCTGCCGGTATGCGGGTTGCGGTGATAATCGGTGCCCAGGCTGCGGATCAGCACGGCGACAGCGCCCTTCGAGGCGGCAAGCGCTGGCCCGACGCGGCGCACGACGCCGTTGACGCCATAGCTGGAACCATCCTGGGTGCGCATCATGCGGTGATCGATGAAGGCAATCTTGCCATTGAGGCTGGCGGGCGGTGCCTCTTGCAGGGCGGCATAATCGGCGAAATAGACGATCGGCGCGGTGATGCCGTCGGCCGGGGTGGCACCGCTGAAGCCCAGCGCCGCGATGGCGAGCCTTTGCGGCGCGGCGCCGGTGATCTCGGCGGTTTCGGTACCGCGTTCCCACAGCGGCATGGGGAAGGCTTCGGTGCGGATGTTGACGAGGCCGGCGGCGGCCATCGCCTTCACCGCCCAATCGCGGCCGCGCGCTTCGGCGGGCGTCGCGGCGAGGCGCTGACCGACGTTTGTCGTCAGGCTTTCGAGCAGCGGCCAGGCTTCGGACTTGGCCAGCGCCGTGTCGCGCAGTGCGGCAGCCTGGGTGAGACGATCCGGGGTGAGACGATCCGGGGCGGCGAGTGCGCTGGTGGCGGTGAGGAGCAGGAAGAAGGCGAGGATGCGCATGGGGATTCTCAGACTCGATTGCATGGGGATTCAACTGTCATCCCGGGCTTGACCCGGGATGACAATGCAGACTCGATCCAGGAAAAAATGCTCTAACGCCCTGCCCGCGCGGCCGGAGGTCGCTTCGGACGACGGGGCGATGTAGAAACTACATCTTCTTCTTCACATCATCGGCGGCCTTGGTGGTG
>JANYCM010000402.1 GCA_025360285.1 Sphingomonadales bacterium | reverse complement strand
CGATGCCGCCGCCAAAGCCAATCTTGCATATGAGCGCAGCGTCACGCGGATCAATGCAGCCCAAAATGCGGAAAAGATCACGCAGCAGGACGCCGAGGCGCAGCTGATCAGCGCGATCAAAACGCGCGATGCCGCCGTCGCAGCATCGCGCGCCGGCAACCGCGAACAGGCCAAGGATCTGCGCGACGCCGCAAAAGCAGCCAAGGATTTCAGCGACGGTCTCGCCGAACTCGATGTCAAGGCGCGCAACCTTTCGGGGCTGCAATCGACCGAGGCGTCGCTGAAGTCGATCGTCGATGAACTCGGCAAGGCCAACGAAGCGGCGGCGAAGGCGAAATACGAACCGTTTGCCAATGCCCCCAAGGATGCGCTCAGCGACATTGTCAAAAGCGCTGAAACCCGGTTGCCACAACTGGGGACCGACTTTGGCCGGGAAGCCGGCCGGACGTTGCGCGATACCGCCATCCAGGATGCCCAGGCCATCGGCCAGGCGATCGGTGGCAATTTTGGCAAGTCGATCAGCACAGGTGGCGCCATCGGCGGCTTGCTCAGCCGTATCAGCCCCTCCGCCGGTAGTGCCTACAACCAGGCCTTCACCGATTCGCTGAAAACCGTCTCTGAGCCGGTGGTCAAGGCGCTCGGCAAAATCTTTGGCAGCGATGGCTCAAAGCTGGCGGGGGCGCTGGGAGCCGGCATGGCCTATGGAGGGGTCGCGGCCGGGGTCGAACAATCGCTCGGGCTGCTCGTCAATGACCTTGGCGCTGTCGCCGGTGCGACCCTTGGCATGTTGGTTGGCGGCCCGATCGGGGCACTGGTCGGCGGTGCGCTGGGCGGCCTGACCGGCGAACTGTTCTATCATGCGACAGGCGGCACATCGACGATCACCAATGCCTTTGATCCTGGCGCCAAAAGCGGCAACAGCAGCGGCCAGATTGCCGTCGCTGGAGGGCTCGCCGGCAGCGTCCAGGTCGGCCTGCAGAATATCGCCGCGCAGCTGGGCGGCAACGTCAGTGATTTTGGCGCGATCTCCATCGGCAAGCGCAACGACAACTACCGGGTCGATACAACTGGCGCGTCGATCGGCAAATATAATGGCAAGGACTTTGGCACGGGTGATGCGGCCGCCCAGGCGGCAGTCGAATATGCTGTGCAAGTCGCCATTCAGCGTGGCGGCATAACAGGCCTGTCGCCGAAGGTGCAGGCAACGATCACTAAATACAGCGACGACCTCAACCGGGCAGTTTCGGAGGCCGTCAAGGTCAGAGGGCTGGAAGACCTGATCGCGGATCGTGCCAACCCTTTTGCCACCACCTTCCGGAACCTTGAACTGCAACTGGCGCAGCGGGTCACCATCGCCAAGGCCAATGGGTTCGACCTTATCCAGATCGAAAAGATCAATGGGGAGGACCGAGCCAAGGCCCTGAAGGAAACGCTGGCCAGCGCCACCGGCAGTATCCGCAACGTGCTGACTGACCTGACGATCGGCAGCCGCGCAACGGGCAGCGCCACCGAGCGACTGAGCGGCCTTACGACTGAACGCGCGCGCCTGACCGCCTTGTTCAAGGGTGGGGATACCGGCCAGCTCGACGCGATCGCCAGCATCAGCCAGCAGATCGATGACCTGCAAAAGGAGACGTTCGGGAGCACGGCGGGCTTTGCCAGCGGCCGCGCCGATAGTGTTTCGCTGCTCAATGATCTGATCAAGCAGACCGAGGATCAGGCCAAGGCTGCTCAGGACGAAGCGCGCGCCAACAGCAAGGCGACGGTCGACAAGCTGGGCGAATTGAATGCCAGCGCCGACGACCAGGTCGCGCTGCTTGCCAAGAATAATGCGCTGCTCGGCCAGCTCGTCGCAGGCTTCGCCGCGGGCGGCGGCGGCAGCTATGGCTTCAATCTGGCCGCCGGTGACGCGCGGATATGAGCCGCACGCTGCTCATCGAATGCACCCCGCGCCGGCCGGCCGATGGCAGCGACGTGACCGCGCGCCTGGCGCACAAGGTGCTTGGCCCGGCCAATCACCTGGCCGTGCAATGGGAGCCGGTCATCGTCGCGCCGCCCTCACTGGAGAGCAGCATCGGTTTCGATGGCCAGCAATTCGCCGCGGCGCCGACGCCGCAGGTGGGGGAATTGAGCTTTGCGCTGAATGCCCGCACCCGCAGCCTCGCCGGCCTGGTCTGGTCCAAGGCTGCGGTGATGATCAAGATGGCGCTTTGGGGTGCCGGCAGCACGCGCCCGGCCGATGGCGCGTTCACGACGGTGTGGAGCGGCTTTGCCAGCGATATCGCGGCCAGCGATGCCCAAGGCAAGGTCAAGCTGTTCGATGCCGGCGAGCCGCTGCGCCGGCCGCTCGTCCTGACCAAATGGGGCAGCAGCGGCGTCACGCTGCTCGACAGCGCCGACGCCACCAAGGATCGCGCGGCCGATGCAATCGTGCCGATGGCCTGGGGTCGCAACCTGTCGCTGCCGGGCACTCTGGTCGATCGCACCTATGGCATCTGGCTGTTCGCCGGCCGGCCGGCCACCGCCGTGGCGGGCATCTATGACGGCGGCGCGGCCTTCACCCTGGGCGTGGCGCGCGCCAGCCTCGCCGCCTTGCAGGCCAATGTGCCGGCGCGCGGCGCGGTGGATTATTGCCTCGACGCCGGCGGGCTGTTCCTCGCCCGGCCCTGGACGCCGCCAAACTTCCCCATCACCGCCGACGCCACCTTCGGTGCCACCAAGGCCGCCGATATTGCCGCCGCGATCGTCGCCAGCCGCACCGGGCCGGCGTTCACGACGGGCACGGTGGCGGCGCTGAATGCCCTGCAGGCCGGCGACTGCGGGCTTTATATCGACGATGAATCCACGACGGCGGCGGCGCTCGACCGGCTGCTCGCCGGCATTGGCGTGATCTGGCGACTGAACAGCGCCGGCACGATCGACCTGATCCGCCTCGCCTGGGGCACGCCGGTGTTGAAGGTGCCGGCGCATCGGCGCGGTGCGCCGTCGCGGCTGTCCACCGTGCTGCCCACCGCCAAGCGCGCCATCGGCTATGCCCGCAACAACCGGGTGCATGCCGAAAGCGAGATTGCCGGCATCATCCTGGCCGGCGATGTTGCCTATTCGGATGGCACACCGGTCGACGCGCTGAAGCCCGCCGAATCGGGCGCGACCACGGGCGATAATTTGCAGGTCAATTCGTCGCTGATCGTTGACCAGACCGGGTATAACAACGCCGGGCTGGCCTTTGCCCGCGTCGCCGGCATCAATAATCCGCCGGCCGCCTGGGTGCTGGAAACGACCGCCGCCGGCACCGGATCGGGCGATTGGCAATGGCCTGTCTCGCCGATCCTGGGCGGGCGCAAGGTCTGGATAACGGTGCCGGTGATGCGCACTGGCGCGCTGACCGCGCTGGCGCTGAAGGCCGACGAATTTGATGCGCTGACCGGCGGCGGCATCGGGCCCGTCGGCGGCGCCATCCAGATCGTGCCGGCCGCCGCCAATGTCTGGCAATATTTCACCGTCAGCGGCATCACGAGCGGCAATGCGGGGTCGATGAAGGTGGCTGCCGGCGTAATGTCCGGCAACGCCGGCCGGGTGCAAATCGGCCCGCTGCGCATCGGCTATACGGCGCCCGCGGCCGACGTCACGGCCGACCAGCCGATCGTGTCGCGGCTCACCCCGACCAGCGGCCAGGCCACCGACAGTTTCGTTGCCAGCGACGGCAACAGCTATGCCCGCATCGTCGCCAGCGGCGAGGCGCGCGACGGCGACACGATTACATTCACGACGACGCTGCCCGGCGTCCCCAAGGTGTTTTTCCTGCCCGGTGGCAATGCCGCAAGCGCCGGCCAGAACATCGCCATCACCGCCGTCGGCCTGACCACCAGCGGCTTCACGATGAAGGCCAAAAGCCAGACCGTGACGGTTGGCAGCGTCATCACCGATAGCAGCAGCGCGGCCGGCAGCGGCGGCGAGCCGGCCCGCGTCATCAATCGCACGAACAGCGGCGCGCCCTTTGATGGCAAATTCATCTACCGATTCCCGGTCACTGTAGGCCTTGTCGGCGGCGTCGATCCCGGCCAGATCGAAGTGGCAGCCTATGCCAAGATCGGCGGCTCCTGGGTGGAGGTGGCGCGCGGCAGTTACGCGGCCTCCGGCACCTATGAACTGACCGCGACGCCGGGCACGGTGGACTTTGGCGCCGGCAATGAATTCGGGCTGGCGGCTGTCTATGTCGAGGGCAGCGGCACGAGCCTGACCGGCTTTACCTCGGTCAAATACAGCCTCGGCACCGTTGTCGAAACCAGCCTGACGCCTAGCGGCGCGTCCTCGATTCCCTGGCAGGCTTTCCTATGAATTATCTGGCGCTTCCCGAGGCCGAGCGGCCCGATCTGGAAACCCGCGAACGCATGGCCGGTGTGGTCGAGGTACGCTGCCCGGCATGCAGCCAATGGCGGCCGGGCTTCACCGTCGCGCCGCTCGATTCGGCCCAGGTGGCAGTGCGCGGCACGGACTGGGCTTGCGACGGTGACCGCACCCGTTGGGCGCGCGAAGCATGACGGCCGCCACCACCACCCGCGCCGAATTCCTCAAGAGCGCCGAGCGCAGCGAAACGGCGGTCAGCGCCACCCTGCTGGCGCGCTGGGGCGATGCGGCCGGCGACACGGCGCAGTCATCGGCGCTGATCGACAAGGCCGACGCGACCGCCGAGGCGGCGCGGCAACTGGCGCTGTTCGGCAATGTCATGGCCATCGATCAGGTCTCGATCGAGGGCGTTTATTTCGATCTCGAAGGCCAGGTTGTGCGCGTCGATTATACGATCCCCAACCCGGCCGGCGTCTTCCCGGCCGGCACCTGGTTCGGCGGCGGCGCCACGGTGGACATTCTGGTGACCAAGGCCCGCCCCAGCCTGGCCGAGGGCTTCACCCTCATCGAAGGGCTGATCCGGCTATGAGCAACGGCCTTATCGTGCGCCCCATCCCGCTGTCGGCCGCCATGATCACGGCGGGTACCGGTACGACCTTTGGCATGGACGCAGCGTTCCCGATCAGCGCGCTCGCCGACGTGCAGCCCAAGGTGGTGGCGCAGACGGCGGTGGCGACCAGCGGCTCCGGCTTTTCGATGCAGATCAACATCGATCTGGGCGCCGACACGGCGATCGATACCATTGCGGCGCTGTTCACCAACCTGTCGCTGGCGGCGGGCACCTGGCGGCTGCTCGCCGGCCCGGCCAGCGATGGCGGTTTCACCCTCGCCGGTGCCAATGAAATCGTCGCCACCACCGCCCTCGGCATGGCCCCGGCAACGCGCGAAAACCGCCGCTTTGGCCTGTGGACGACGGCCACGCCGATCAGCCGCCGCTACATCACCATCTTCCTCAACGACACCCGCGCCGCCAACGCCGAGCAGCTGATCCGCATCGGCGTGCCGGTCATCGGGCAGCGCCTGGCACCGACGTGGAATTTCGAGCTGGGCAGCGGCCGCAAGGTCGAAGGGCAAGGCATCCGCCGCACGCTGCCGGGCGGCGAAACGCACGTCGAACGCGGCGGCCGCGTGCCGGTCTGGCGCGCCACCTGGTCGAACCTGTCCGAGGCCGAAATGCGCCAGTTGTGGTCGATCCTGCTGGAAGTCGGCGAGGATGATCCGCTGCTGCTGATCGAAGACCCGGCCGCCGCCACCGCCCAGGCCGAAGGCATGCACTGGGCGCTGCTCGAGAGCACCGATTTCAACGAGCGCCTCCAGCTCGACAAGCAAAGGATAAACCTGCTCGCCCGCGAGCTGGTGTGATTTCCGCCGCCCAAAAAAGCGGGGGGATGGGACGTTGGCGCGCCCCAAACCGAGGGCAGCAACCCTCACCTCGGCCGGCGCGCGCCGGCTTCAGTCCCCGCACCGGGCGCACCGGTGAGGACAATCCAGCAGGTCAATCAAATGGAGTCGAGTCCCCTTTATCCTTGCACGCCGGTTCGGCCGATCGCGCCTTACATCGGCGGCAAGCGCAACTTGTCCCGGCTGCTGGTCGAACGCATCGGTCGGATGCCACACAGCCTTTATGCCGAGCCCTTTGTCGGCATGGGCGGCGTCTTTCTGCGGCGCGATCGGCGACCCAAGGTCGAAGTCATCAACGATATCTCGCAGGATGTGACGACCCTGTTCCGGGTCTTGCAACGGCATTACCAGGCCTTCCTGGACATGATCCGCTGGCAGCTGTCTTCGCGCACCGAGTTCGAACGGCTGATGAGCGTCGATCCTGATACGCAAACCGACCTCGAGCGTGCCGCCCGCTTCCTTTACCTCCAGCGCCAAGCCTTTGGCGGCAAGGTCGCCGGGCGCGGCTTTGGCGTCACCAAAACCAACCCCAGCCGCTTTGACCTGACCAAATTGGTGCCCATGCTGGAGGAGGTGCACGATCGCCTGACCGGCGTTGTCATCGAGCGGCTGCCCTATGCCGACTTCATCCGGCGCTATGACACCCCAGAGACGCTCTTCTTTCTCGACCCGCCCTATTTCGGCTGCGAGGGCGACTATGGGCCAGGCGTCTTCTCACAGGCCGATTTCGAGGCTCTGAGCGGCGTCTTAGAGGCCGCTAAGGGGCCGTTCGTGATGACGATAAATGACCGCCCGGAGGTACGCCGCATCTTCGGGGCCTTCGCCCTGGAGCCGGTGGATGTGAACTATCGGGTCAGCGGCGGCGTGACGCCAGCAAAGGAGTTGATCATCACCCGCTGATCAACTGGCCAGGGGGGGCATTGCGCGGTGCCGGGTTGTGTCGCTATTGCCACAGCGGTGCCGCGCCCCCCATCAAAAGTTCTCCAATGTGTCTTGTCCCAAACTCCAATCAGTCTTGGCCGGCTTCATCGGCCCGTCCGACGGCGCGGGCTTTGCCCGCGCTTCTGCCTTTCTTGAAGCCCCCACCCCCCCGCGACGCCATGACGACTTAACATACTGGGCCAAGCCCCCCATCTGGCGTAAATAACGGCAATATCGGCCAGCGGCCCCAAATTCGCGCCGTCCAACCCGGCAAAGGAACGCACCCAGGTCGATCCAGGCACTGCTGATCATCCTGATGGTGCTGGCCGCCCTGGCCACACTGGGCGTGCTGGCGCGCGGCATCATCATCATGGCGCGTGGCAAGGATATCAGCGGCAAACAATCGAACAAGATGATGAGCTATCGCGT
>JANYCM010000394.1 GCA_025360285.1 Sphingomonadales bacterium | reverse complement strand
GCTTCCAGCGATTCGAACGACCACATTTTTTCAAGATTATAGAATTGCCGCACTTCCGGGCGGAAGATGTGGACGATGACATCGCCGGCATCGATCAGCACCCAATCGGCGGTCGGCAGGCCCTGCACCCGCGCCGGGCGGCCGAAATCGGTCTTGACCTTGTCGGCAATCTTCATCGCCATGGAGGCGACCTGACGGCCGGACTTGCCGCTGGCGATGATCATGTAATCGGCAATGCTGGTCTTGCCGGCGAGCGGGATCGAGACGATCTCCACCGCCTGATCGTCATCCAGTGACTGCATGACCATGGCGTGCAGCGCCTCGATGCGCTGGTCAGTGGTGGCACCGGCAGGCGGCCGGGTGCTGGTCAAATCGTTCAAAACGCACGTCCCATCTTAGTCGCTCTCATCATTTTCCGGCGGTGCCAATCCGGATCGGCAGCGCGAATCGCCGTCGCCGAAAGCGCGGTCTGGCGCAAATTGAGGAAAATGATCGCGGGCAGCGTCCACCTCGTCCAATCGCCAGCCTGGGCCTCCGGCCGCCGCCAGCGCCGCAGCCACGCCATCGCCGGCGCCGCCAATGCAGGCCCCTCATAGCGCGGCCGGGCCAGAACGGCAATCGGCACGGTCCGCGCGAACGCACGCCAGCGCCGCCAGCGGTGCAGTTCGGGCAATATGTCGGCCCCCATCAACCAGATGAAGCGCACATCGGGCTGCCGCCGGCGCAGCGCCGCCACCGTATCAACAGCAAAGCGCGTGCCCAGATCGATCTCGATCGTCATCGCCTTGATGCGCGGATGCCGGGCGGCGGCGGTGGCGGAGGCCAGCCGCGCGCCGATACTCGCCATGCCGCGTGCGGGCTTGAGGGGATTCTGCGGGCTGACCAGCCACCAGACTTCATCCAGCCGCAGCCGCCGCATCGCCTCCAGGCTGATATGCCGGTGCCCGGCATGCGCCGGGTTGAACGAACCACCGAGCAGGCCGACACGCTTCACAGGCGCGGCCAGTCTTCATGGGCATGTCGGACGCGCGTCACCGTGATGCCGGTGCGGCCGACTCTGTAAAACACCAGATAGGGATAGCGCGGTACTGATATCTTGCGCAAAGGGCCGCGCTCGACGATGGGTGCGGATAGTGGAAAATCGCCAAGCCGCTCAACGCTTGTCTCGATGGCGTTGACAACCTTCAACGCTGCCGCAGGGTCTTGGGCCTTTATCAGTTCGGATATTCGCCTGGTATCGCGGAGCGATGGCAGCGACCAGAAAATCGCGGTCACTGGGCGGCAAGTCGATCGCGCATCCGCTGAAATTCCTGCTTCATTTCTTCGTGCGTGATGAACTCGCCGCGGTCCACAGCATCAATGCCTTCTTGCAGAAACGCACGTTCCGCCGGACCCATCGCCGCCCAATCGGCGTCGGTGATCGGATCATCGATGCAATCCGGCTCGATCACCGGCGGGACAGGGCGGATGTTCATGCCCGACAGGATAACTGATTCGCGCAGCCCTGCCAAATCAGCCGCGTACCTGCCCCGTGCCATAAACCCGCGTCTTGTGGGTCGTCAGCCCTTCCAGTGCCACCGGGCCGCGGGCGTGCAGCCGGCCGGTGGCGATGCCGATTTCGGCGCCAAAGCCGAATTCACCACCATCGGCGAACTGTGTCGAGGCGTTCCACAACACGATGGCGCTGTCGATCGACGCCAGGAAGGTTTCGGCGACGGCGGCGTCCTCGGTAACAATGGCATCGGTATGCGCCGACCCATGGCGGGCAATATGGGCGATCGCCCCGGCCACGCCATCGACGACCGCCACTGACGCCATGGCATCAAGATATTCGGTATCAAACGCCGCCGCCGGCGCCGCTGCCACGCGCGCGTCCAGCGCCTGTGCCCCGGCACCGCCGACCAGCGCACAGCCGGCATCGGCGAGCGCCGCGACAACCCCGCGCGCCAGCGCCGGCGCGGCGGCGCGGTCGATCAGCAATGTCTCCATCGCCCCGCACACCGCCGTGCGCCGCAGCTTGGAATTGACGACGATTGCCGCCGCCTTTTCAGGGTCGGCCGCCGCATCGACATAGACGTGGTTGATGCCATCGAGATGCGCCAGCACCGGCACCCGCGCCTCGGCCTGGACGCGCGCTACCAGCCCCTTGCCGCCACGGGGGATGATTACATCGATCAGCCCC
>JANYCM010000386.1 GCA_025360285.1 Sphingomonadales bacterium | reverse complement strand
CATAGCCCGGTGCATAGCGTTCATACACCCGCTTGCCGTCCTGCAGCACGACGATCGCCCGGGTTTCGCCCAGCGCCGGATCGGTGAAAAACACATCGGCAGCGGGATTGCCGACCGTCACCGGAATCGCTGCTGCCTGGGCCCGCACGGCTGCCGGTGAGACAGCGCAGATTGCCAGCGCCAACAGGGCGGTCATTTTCGCTCTTGATTGCGGCGTCGGCATCGCGTCTCGTCCCCTTCGACAGTGCGACGTTAGAAGGGGGCGCCACATGAACGCAAGCACGGCCACCACATCAATGCCGCGGCTTACCCGGCGCTGGTGGTTCTGGCTGGTGTTGCTGGCCGCGGTGCTGGTGGCCATCTGGGGCGGATTGAAGTTCAGCAGCACCGGCAAGCGCGCCGAACTCGCCGCTGGCTACCTCGCCCATGTCGTCTGTTCATGCCGCTATGTCGGTAATCGCGACATGCCGAGCTGCGAGACCGATCGTGAGCCGGGCACGGAGATCGTCACCGTCACCGATGATCCGGCGCGCCGCCAGGTGACCGCGTCGGTGCCGCTGCTGGCCAGCCGCACGGCGCGCTATGATCCGGAATTTGGCTGCGCGCTCGATATGCCATAGGCGCCTGCCCTACATCCATCCCCGCCAGCGGAAGAACACATAGGGCAGGATCGCCGACAACAGCATCAGCCCCAGCGCCCAAGGGTAGCCCAGGTGCCAATGCAGTTCCGGCATGAATTCAAAATTCATGCCATAGATACCCGCCACCAAAGTCGGCGGCATGAACACGATCGCGCCGACCGAAAAAATCTTCAGCACGGCATTTTGTTCAATGGAAATCAGCCCCAGCGCCGCATCGAGTAGGAAGGTGATGTTGTTGCTCATGTAACTGGCATGGTCGGTCAGGCTGGCCAGGTCGCGCATCAGACTTTTGATATGCGGCCCCAGATTGGCAGCCTTGGGCGCGGCAAAGGCCAGATAGCCGAGCGCGCGCGTCAGGCTGACCGCCGATTCGCGCGCCTTGGACAGCGCATCCTGCGCCGACCCCAGCCGCACCAGCAGCGATTGCAGCGCCAGGTTTGACACACGCTGCTGATGGCCCGACTGGTTGGCCCGGCGAAAGGCCTGGCGCGAAATGGTGTCCACATCACGGCCGATATGTTCGATACTGTCGGCCAGCCGATCGACCACCGCATCGAACAGATGCACCAGCGCCATTGACGAAGATTCGCACAGCACCGGCGATCGTTCGGCATGGCTGGCAAAGCGTTCGAACGACACGATCTCGGCATAACGCACGGTAATCAGATGCACCGGGGTCAGGATGAAACTGACGGCATGGGTTTCGGCATTTTCCTTCATGATGCCGGTGGCCAGGGTCGCCGTCATGTAAACCGCGCCATTTTCTTCGTACAGCCGGCTGGAGGTTTCAATCTCGGCCATTTCCTCGCGCGTCGGCACCTCGATGCCCGTCACCTTTTCAACGAACAACTCCTCGGCCCGCGTCGGGCGGATCAAGTCGATCCACACCGTGCCTTCGGGCAGCACGCCGGCGGCGATATCGACATCGACGAGCGACATGTCGCGTTCGGGGGTAAAGACACGCAGCATGTATCGCGGTTCCCGGCAGAAGGGGGTTGCGCGCCGCCCCTACCGCCGAATGCCGGGCGATGCCAGCGGGGCCAGGCCCTGCTTCCCGTCATCCCCGCAATCTTGCGCCCATTTTCGCCTTCTTGCCCCCGCCCCCGCCGCGATTGTCACAATCACCCTGTAACCTGTTGGCGCTTGCCGGCGTATAAGGGCAGATAGCAGCCAGTATGGGGGCACCAAAAAATGAGCGCAGCGGATATCAGCATCGCCGGGCCGGCCCCCACCACGTCTTATCTGTTCCACCGCCATGCCCTTTTGGTGCGCATCACCCACTGGATCAACGCGCTGGCCATCCTGTTCCTGCTCGGTACCGGGCTGAACATCTTCAACGCCCATCCGGCGCTGTATTGGGGGCAATATGGTGCCGATGACGATGACGCGCGGCGCTGGCTGGAAATCGGTTCGGCCGATTCGCCTGATGGCAAGCCCTATGGCTTCCTGCGCATCGGCAGCCTGACGGTGCATACCACCAGCCTGCTGGGCATTTCCGCCGGTGCCGATGGCCAGCCGCAAGCCATAGCCTATCCCGCCTGGGCGACCTTCCCCAGCTATCGGGATCTGGCGACGGCGCGCAATTTCCACTTCTTCTTTGCCTGGGTGCTGATCCTCAATGGCCTCACCTATCTCGGCTATGGCCTGGTCTCCGGCCATCTCCGCAAGGATCTGGCGCCGCGCCTCAAGGAGCTTTCACTACGCAATATCGGTCATGACATCGTCCAGCATGCCAGGCTGAAATTCCCCAAGGGGGAGGAGGCCAAACGCTATCACATCCTGCAGAAGCTGGCCTATGGCGGCGTGGTCGTGGTGCTCATCCCCGGTGTCATCTTCACCGGGCTGGGCATGTCGCCAGGCATCAACGCCGCCTGGCCCTGGATATTGGAATTGTTCGGCGGCCGGCCCTCGGCGCGATCGATCCACTGGGTCTGCGCCAACCTCATCATGGTCTTTATCATCGTGCATCTGCTGATGGTGGTGCTCGCCGGGCCGTATAACGAGATACGATCGATGATCACCGGCAAGTTCCGCGTCGATCCGGAGACTGCGAAATGACCCCCCAACTCTCACGCCGCGGCCTGCTCGGCTTTGGCGGCATCGCCGCCGGCGGTCTTCTGCTCTCCGGCTGCGATCAGCTCGCCACCAATGACAAGCTCGGCAAGATCGTCCGCTCGGCCGAAGGCGCCACGCTGCGCTGGCAACGGCTGGTCGGCCGCGATGGCCTGGCGCGCGAATTCACCGCAGCCGACATGTCCCCGGTGTTCAAGGTCAACGGCACCCATGAACCGATGGAGGCCGAGTATCAGGCGCATGTCGCCGAAAACTTCGTCAACTGGAAGCTGGCCATCGCCGGCCTGGTCAACAACCCGATGAGCCTCAGCCTCGCCGATATCCGCGCCATGCCGGCCCGCACCCAGATCACCCGCCATGATTGCGTCGAAGGCTGGAGCGCCATCGGCCAATGGACCGGCCCGCAACTCGGCCTGCTGCTCAAGGCCGCCAACATGAAGACCAATGCCCGCTATGTCGTCTTCCGCTGCGCCGATAATTATGGCGGCGAATTGTCAAAGGGCGGCGCCCAATCGACGTCGATCTATTATGAAAGCGTCGATCTCGTCGATGCCTTCCACCCCCAGACCATTCTGGCGCACAGCATGAACGGCGCGCCTCTCTCGGTTGGCCATGGCGCCCCGGTGCGCATGCGCATCGAACGCCAGCTTGGTTACAAACAGGCCAAATATGTCATGGGGATCGATGTCGTTGCCAGCCTGGATGGCTATGGCAGCGGCAAGGGCGGCTATTGGGAAGACCGCGGCTATGAATGGTATGCCGGCATCTGACGACAGCCGTCCGCGCCGGCCCTGTCGGGATTTCTTGCGCTGAGACGGCACCGGCCCGCGCCCCCCGCCCGGCCACCAAGTTCAAAATACTTTCGTTGGGTGGCCGGGCGGGGGCGCGGG
>JANYCM010000350.1 GCA_025360285.1 Sphingomonadales bacterium | reverse complement strand
CTCGCGCCGAAGCGGCCCGTGGGTGACAAGGTGGAACTGCCGCGCGTTATCCGAACACCCCCGGAAGCGCTGCACACGGTGTCCAACCTCGACACGAAGCCGCTGCACCTCATCCGCATTGAGTTCAAGAACGGATTCCCTAAGCAGTAACACGCCGGATTTGCGCCGCGGGAAGGTGTGCATCTATGCGCTCCAGCGCACGCAGTCGGAGGTGATGGCGTTCGACAACAAGGGCCGGTGCCGGCAGTAGCTGCCGTTCAGAGCCCAATCAGAGAACGGCTTGAGTTGGGTCGTAAGCGGTCGAATTGTGCCTGCTAGATAGCCCGTCGGCTTTCTGCTTGGTGACTGTCAGAACCATTCGGATCGGAATTGGCTCAATGCCAGCCATTGACCCAATCTCACCCCTCCCCATACCCTGAAACCGACTCATACATCGCTGTCAGCGCCCCCCGCTCCGCCGCTGTCAGTTCCGGGCGCCAGACTTCGAACAGCAGGATGGCGCGCATTTCGGCGCTGTCGTTCCAGGCTTCGTGTTCGATGCTGTCATCAAAGATCAGGATTTCGCCGGCGCGGACCTGGCGGATATGGTTGCCGACCCGCAGACGGCAGCCGTTCGGCACGATCAGCGGCAGGTGGCAGATAAGCCTTGTGTTGAGCATGCCGTTGTGCGGTTGGATATGCGTGCCCGGCGCCAGGATGGAGAACAGCACCATCGGCGATCGGCCGGCGATCACCGGAATGGGCAGGCCGGTCAGCGCCGCCATGGTCGCCGGGCAGCGGGCGGAGTTTGCGGCGACGGGTGCGCCGCCCCTCATCAGGTGAAAGGCGCTCCAGCGCGGGTCGTCCATCAGGCTATGGGGTTTGGCGGGGCGGTCCTTGGGCCGCTCGACATAGGGGGCGAGGCCGGCGCGGTCGGCAAGCACGGCTGCCGCTTCGGCGCGGATCGCCGGGGCGGCCGCCGCCAGCGCCTTGCCCCAAGGGAAATCCGCCGGATCATAAAAGGCGGTTTGCGGCAAGCCGGGGAAATAGAAGCTGGTGGGTTCCTGCAAGAAGGGCCGGGTGGTGCCGGCGACAATGTCCAGCGCCTCCCCGAAGCGTGGCCCCGCCGCGGCGACATCGATGCCGGCGGCGGCAAGGCTGGCTTGCATCGCGGCGAGGAATTTCTGGTTGAGCGCGGTGCGCGCGGCGGCGGCGCGGTTTAGCCGGGCGATGAGGTCGGCGGGCAGGCCGGCCAGGCCCTCGGCGGCAGTCAGCGCCCGGTCATACCAGTTGACGGCGGCGCGATCATCGCCGGCGCGGCCGAAAAGTTCCCCCTTCATCACCAGCGCATAGGGGTTGCCGGGATCGGCGGCGATGACCTGGTCAAGCGCGCCATGCACCGCCGGGCGATCATCGGCCATGTCACACGCCTGGGCGAGCAGCAGCCAGATCTGCGGGGTGGCGCGGCCGCTGGCGACGATCTGGTCAAAGGCGGCGCGGGCGGCGCCGGCATCGCCGCGCTGCAACGCCGCAATGCCGGCATGGGCGGTGCGTTCCAGCGCGGCGCGGGCGGGGTCTGGGGGCTGACTCATGGCCTTTTGTGTAACCGCTGCAGGGAAGGTGGGGAAGCGGCACCGGCCCGCGCCGTCGCCCGGCCAGCCCTTTGAGGACAATTCCGTGGGTGGCCGGGCGGGGGCGCGGGCCGGTGCCGCTTCAGCAGCGCTGAAAAAATGGGCCCGCCCGCCAATATGCCTGAAAATTACCCGGTTTCTCCGGGCACCATACCCTCCAAGCCCGGCCGCGGTACCCCGGCGCCCGGCCGCACACCCCGTGAAGGTGGTGGATTCTCCCGGAATTTCCGCCTATCCCGGCGCATGGCCAGCCGCCCCGATACCGTGCCCAACCGCCGCGCCATCATCGATCGCCGGGCGCTGGCCGATGCCCTCGCCGACGCCATGGCGGTGACCAGGGGGTTTGATGCGCGCCGGGCGCTGGTCGCGGCGATGCTGCGATCGGCGCTGGCGGAAGGCCGGGCGGAATTGCAGCGCCGGCTGCGCGAGGGGCCGGCCAAGGGGCTGGAACTCGCTGGCGCACAAGCCTTTTTGGTCGATCAACTGCTGCGGATGCTGTTCGACGCGGTGACGATTGACCTGTATCCGGCGACCAACCGCACCGCTTCGGAACGTCTCGCGCTGGTCGCGGTGGGGGGCTATGGCCGCGGCCAGATGGCGCCTTATTCGGACATCGACCTGTTGTTCCTCACTCCCTGGAAGCAGACGGCATGGGGCGAGCAAGTCATTGAAACCATGCTGTATTTGCTGTGGGACCTGGGCCTGAAGGTTGGCCATGCCACCCGGTCGCTCGACGATATGGTGCGCATGGCCAAGTCCGATATCACCATCCGCACGGCTTTGCTCGAATCGCGCTTCGTCTGGGGTGACCAGCCGCTTTATGAGGAAGCCGCGGCGCGCTTCCGCCGCGATGTCGTCGCCGGCACCGCCCGTGCCTTCACCGCCGAAAAACTGGCCGAACGCGATGCCCGCCACAAGAAGATGGGCGACAGCCGCTATGTTGTGGAGCCGAACCTGAAGGAGGGCAAGGGCGGCCTGCGCGATCTGCACACGTTGTTCTGGATCGGCAAATACGCTTATCAGGTGGAAACTGTGGCGGAACTTGTCGACAAGGGGCTGCTTACTTCGGCCGAGCTTCGGCAGTTCCGGCGCGCCGAAAGCTTCCTCTGGTCGGTACGCATCAATCTGCATGACATTACAGGCCGGCCGGAGGAGCGGCTGACCTTTGATGTGCAGCGCGAACTGGCGCAGCGGCTGCGCTATGCCGAACGCGGCGGCATGTCGGCGGTGGAACGCTTCATGCGGCATTATTTCCTGATGGCGCGAACGGTGGGCGACCTGACCGGGCTGTTCCTGGCGCAACTCGATGAAAGCTTTGCCAAATCCAATTGGCTGCCGACCCTGACGCGGCGGCCGGCGCGGCTGAACGGTTTCACCCTGCGGCGCGGCCAGATCGGCATTCCGCCGGGCGATTTCTTCCGCAAGGACCCGGTGCGCCTGCTGGAGATGTTCGCGCTCGCCGACCGCGAGAAACTGACCATCCACCCGGTGGCGATGCGCGAAGCGGCGCGCGATTCGGTGCTGATCGACGACAAGGTGCGGCGTGATCCGCGGGCGAACGCGCATTTTCTCAGCGTGCTGACGTCGCGCCATGATCCGGAATCAGTGCTGCGCTGGATGAACGAGGCCGGGGTTTTTGGCCGTTTTGTGCCGGATTTCGGCCGTGTTGTGGCGCAGATGCAGTATGACATGTATCATCACTACACCGTCGATGAACACACTATCCGGGCCATCGGCCTGGTTGCCCGGATTGAATCGGGCGCGTTGAAAGCCGATCATCCGATGTCGCACGCAGTCATCGGGCAATTGGTGTCGCGCCGGGTGCTGCATGTCGCGGTGCTGCTGCATGACATTGCCAAGGGTCGCGGAGGCGATCACAGCGAATTGGGCGGGGAAGTCGCCGAGCGCCTGTGCCCGCGCTTCGGGCTGACGCCAGCGGAAACCGATACGGTTGCCTGGCTGGTGCGCTATCATCTGTTGATGTCATCGACGGCGTTCAAGCGCGATCTCGCTGATTTCAAGACGATCCTGGATTTTGCCGAAACGGTCGCGTCACCCGAACGGCTGCGGCTGCTGCTGGTGCTGACGGTTGTGGATATCCGCGCCGTCGGGCCTGGCGTGTGGAACAACTGGAAGGGGCAATTGCTGCGCGACCTGTATGAATCGGCCGAGGAAGTGCTGCGGCTCGGCCATAAGCAAAAGGGTCGGACGGAACGGATTGCTGCCAAACAGGCCGGGCTGGCGGTGGCGCTGGGCTGGCCGGCCGATAAATTGCTCCATTATACCAGTCGCTTCGCCGATAGTTACTGGATTGCCGAAACGCCGGAAGCGCTGGCGGGCAACGCCCGGATGATCGCCGCCGCCGATGCCGCCGCCGAGGATTTGCGCATCTGCTGCACGCCTGATCCGGCATCGGGCACGACCCTGGTCAGCATCTATGCCGCCGATCATCCCGGGCTGTTTTATCGGATTGCCGGCGCCATATCGCTGGGCGGCGCCAACATCCTTGATGCGCGCATCCACACGACGCGCGATGGCCAGGCAATCGACAATTTCGTCATCGCCGATCCGCTGGGCCAGCCTTTCGCCGAAGCGGGGCAATTGGCGCGGCTGGAACGCAGCATCAAGGATGTGCTGAGCGGCAAGATCCGCCTTGCCGACCGGTTGGCGGCGCGGCCGCTCGCCCGCCGCCGCGCCGAAGTCTTCAAGGTCGAACCCGAGGTGCTGATCGATAACAAGGCGTCGAACCGCTATACGGTGGTCGAAGTCGGCGCCGCCGATCGCCCGGCATTGCTCTATTCGCTTACCCATGCGCTGTTCCAAAGCCGTGTGACGATCCATTCGGCGCACATCGCCACCTATGGCGAACGCGCCACCGATACCTTCTACATCACCGATCTGACCGGCCAGAAGATCGACAATCCGGCGCGGCTGCGCACGCTCGACAAGCGCCTGCTGGCGCTGGCAGGGGGCAGCACGGCGCGGATTGATCTGCTGGAGCAGCATGCGGCTGAGTGAAGGCGGATACGGGGTCGCGGCGGGCACCGCCTTGACTTTGGAACCCGTGCGGGTGGCATCGGGCGCGGCGACATAGACCCAGACCATTGCCACAACAGCCAGAATGACCGAGATAATCAGCATATAGCGCACGATATGAGGCGTGACGCCGGCCCTCGCTTCGGTGCTGGTCAGAACTTCGGGTTCTTCGGCCATGATGCTCCTGCTGGTGGCTTTACCCCATCTAAAATCCCCGAGGCGGCGCGATGTTCCCGCGACTCCGCCTCCAAGACTTTACATTGACGTGGCCCCCGCCAGACCGCTTATACGGGGCCGGGAGACACGACTATGACGACGCCTAGCTTGACTGACTGGCAAAAAATGGCCGCCAAGGAGGTCAAGGGGGCCGACCTGACCTGGCCGACGCCGGAAGGCATCGAAGTCAAACCCTTGTACACGGCCGAAGATGTCGCCGTCGATCCCGGCCTGCCCGGCTTTGCGCCTTTCACTCGCGGCGTGCGCGCCACCATGTACACCGGCCGGCCCTGGACGATCCGCCAATATGCCGGATTCAGCACCGCCGAAGCCTCCAATGCCTTTTACCGCCGCAATTTGGCCGGCGGGCAAAAGGGGCTCAGCGTCGCCTTCGATCTGGCCACCCACCGCGGTTATGACAGTGACCATCCCCGCGTCGCCGGCGATGTCGGCAAGGCCGGCGTCGCCATCGATTCCGTCGAGGACATGAAGCTGTTGTTCGATGGCATCCCGCTCGACCAGATGAGCGTTTCGATGACGATGAACGGTGCTGTGCTGCCCTGCCTGGCCTTCTACATCGTCGCCGCGGAAGAGGCCGGCGTCACCCAGGAAAAGCTCGACGGCACCATTCAGAACGACATTCTGAAGGAGTTCATGGTCCGCAACACCTATATCTATCCGCCGGCGCCATCGATGCGGATCGTCGCTGACATCATCGAATATACCTCCAAAAACATGCCCAAATTCAACAGCATCAGCATCTCGGGCTATCATATGCTCGAAGCCGGGGCGACGGCTGTTCAGGAACTGGCGTTCACCCTGGCCGACGGCAAGGAATATGTCCGCGCCGCGCTGGCCAAGGGTCTGGCTGTCGATGATTTTGCCGGGCGGCTGAGCTTCTTTTTCGGCATCGGCATGAATTTCTTCATGGAAATCGCCAAGCTGCGCGCCGCGCGGACGCTGTGGGCGACGATCATGGCCGATTTCGGCGCCAGCCCGCGCAGCCAGATGCTGCGCACCCACTGCCAGACCAGCGGCGTCAGCTTGCAGGAGCAGGATCCCTATAATAATATCATCCGCACCACGGTTGAAGCGATGGCGGCGGCGCTGGGCGGCACCCAAAGCCTGCATACCAACGCGCTGGACGAGGCGATCGCCCTGCCGACCGATTTTTCCGCCCGCATCGCCCGCAACACGCAATTGGTCTTGCAGGAAGAAACCGGCATCACCCGCGTCGTCGATCCGCTGGGCGGCAGTTACTATGTCGAGGCGCTGACCGATGCGCTGGTCAAGGGTGCGCAGGCGCTGATCGACGAGGTTGAAGCGCTCGGCGGCATGACCAAGGCGGTCGAATCCGGCATGCCCAAGCTGGAAATCGAAAAGGCCGCGGCCGCCAAACAGGCGCGGGTCGATATGGGAGCGGACGTCATCGTAGGCGTCAACAAATACAAGCCGGCGACGGAAGAAAAGCTCGACATTCTCGACGTCGATAACGTCGCCGTGCGCGCCAGCCAGATCGAACGGCTGGCGGCAGTGCGGGCGAAGCGCGACCCGGCGGCGGTGGCGGCAGCGCTTGATGGCCTTCGCCAGGGCGCCGCAGCCGGCGAAAACCTGCTTGGGCTGGCGGTTGTCGCCGCTCGCGCCCGCGCGACTCTGGGCGAAATCAGCAGCGCGCTGGAGGATGTCTTCGGCCGCCATGCCGCCGTTGTGAAGATGGTCAGCGGCGTCTATGCCGATGCATACAAGGCCGATCCGGCCTATGCGCGTGTTGCGGAAGGTGTTGAGGCGTTTGAACGCCGCAAGGGCCGAAAACCCCGCGTGCTGATCGTCAAGATGGGCCAGGATGGTCATGATCGCGGTGCCAAGGTCGTCGGCACGGCACTCGCCGACCTGGGTTTCGATGCCACCGTCGGGCCGCTGTTCCAGACAGCACAGGAAGCGCGCGACCTGGCGCTCAAACTCGATGTCGATATCGTCGCCGCCAGCAGCCTGGCCGCCGGCCACAAGACTTTGGTGCCCGAACTGATCGATGCGCTGAAAGACGCCAACCGCGGTGATATCCGCGTCATTGCCGGCGGTGTCATCCCGGCGCAGGATTATGAATTCCTGCGCCAGGTCGGCACGGCGGCCATCTTCGGGCCGGGCACGAACATCGTTGAAAGCGCGGCGGAACTGCTGCGGCTGCTCGGGCATAATCTGCCGCCGGTGGGCGAGCAATTGGCGGCGGAATAGCCAAATACACTTCTCCCGCAGGCGGGAGAGGCAGGAAGATCGTGTATGCCACCCTTCGACCCCGATCATATCGAAGCCCTGTTGCAGACCGCCGCTGCCCAGAGCGAGACGTTCAGCTATTCCGGCCTGCTGCAATTGCTTGGGGTGCGCTTCACTCGCCCCAAGATGCGCGCCCTGTGCGTCGTCCTTGATGCCATTGACGAAAGCGCCGCCGCCGCCGGCCAGCCTGAACTCGCGGCACTCGTGGTCCGTGAAAGCGATCGCCTGCCGGGACAGGGCTGGTGGGTCGGCCGCCGCGACTATGCCGATGCCTGGGAAGGCCCGGCGGCGCGCGCCTATCTGGCGGCAGTCCATGCCTTGGCCTTTGCCTATTGGGCTGATCGCCGACCGGGTAATGCAACGGCATGACCGGCTTTTCCGTTGCCGAGATTGCGCCGTTTCGCGGCGGCCGCGGCGCCCTGCGGCTGGGCCTGGGGGCGTTACCGCTGGCGCAGTGGCGCCACCTGGGGCCGGGACTTGCCGAACGTGCTGCTGGCAAAAGCGCCATTTTTGACGATGATCCGCAAAGCCTGATCGTCCGGCCCGAAGCCGCTGCCGCCATTGCCGAAGTGGCGGCGCTGGTCGGCATCGCGGACGATATTGCATGCGGTAATTCGCGCCACTTGTTCCGCGCGGCGGCGCTAGCATGCTTTGAAGACCTGCTGCTGCTCTTGCCGCAGGGCGACGCCCATGTGCTGGTCGCGGGCGCGCTGGCCTGGCCGACCGATTGGCACCTGGCGGCCAAGATCGGCCAGCCGCTCGCCGCCATCCACGCCCCCATCCCGACCTATGCCGAACGGCTCAGCGCCGGGGTCGATCATGTCTTTGCCGCGCTCGCCCCGGAACGACTGCTGGTGCGCTCCAACTGGAATGTTCTGGAGACCGATCAACTACGCTATCTCCCCGATCGCCCGGCGATGCAGCGCTTTGCGCATGTCACGCCGGCCAATGCCGGCAGCACTTTGTTCGTCAGGGTTGAACGCCAGGCGCTGCGCCGCCT
>JANYCM010000405.1 GCA_025360285.1 Sphingomonadales bacterium | reverse complement strand
CTCAGCGAAGCCTGCCCGGCGAGGGTATCGGTGGGCCGCGCGCTATCGAACTTGACGATGCCTGCGGTGGTGTTGCGCCCGAACAGCGAACCTTGCGGGCCCTTGAGCACTTCGACCTGGCCGATGTCGAACGCAGGGTTCGACTTGAGCACGACGTGCTCCTCGACGACGTCGTCCTGGATCACGGTGACCGGCTGCGAGGCGCCGAGGTAGAAATCGATGTTGCCGAGCCCGCGGATGTAGAAGCGCGGGAAGATGCGCCCGGTGGTCGATTCGACATACAGGCCGGGCACCCGGCCCGACAGCGACAGCAACGTATCGGCGCCGGCGGCCTGGATATCATGCAGCGTATCAGCGCGCAGCACCGACACTGCGACCGGCACGGCCAGCGCATTTTCGGACCGGCGCTGCGCGGTGACGGTGATGACGCCTTCGTCGCCGGCATCGGCCGCCGCCACCGGCGGGGTCGCATCGGCAGCCATGGCGGGCGCGGTAGCCAAAAGGACGAAGGGCGCTATGCCGGCAAGCAAAAGCGCCGTGTAAGATGAACGCGACATGTGATGAAATCTCCCTGGAACTGGTCTGCCATGGCTTTTCGCGTAAGTGATCCGGCGGCAGCAGCGCTCCCATGCGCGCCGCGTATGACAGGATTGTTGCAGCGCAAAATACTGTGCGAGCGCGACATTTTGGCAACGGATGCCAACAGGCGAACGTTGGAACAGCAGCGCTGCCGGGCCTGGACTCCCCACCCGGTCATAGCGCCACACCCCCGCAAAGCACTGGCCTTGGTTTCATCATCGGCTAACGTTCTCGCGTGTTCGCCACCTCGCCCGTCCTGTCCGTCACCGGCCTCGCCAAGGCGGTGCCTGGCCGCACGCTGTTCACCGGCCTCGATCTCGTCGCGGCGACCGGCGAGATCATCGCCATCATGGGCGAATCGGGGATCGGCAAATCGACTTTGCTCAACCTGGTTGCCGGGCTGGATACCGCCGATACCGGGCGCATCGCCATTGCCGGCACGCCCCTGGAGGGCCTGGATGATGACGCCCGCACCCTGCTGCGCCGGCGGCATATCGGCTTTGTGTTTCAGGCGTTTCACATCCTGCCCTATCTTAATCTGGCGCGGAATATCGCGCTGCCGCTGGTGCTGGATGGCGGAGATGGCGCCGCCGCGCTGGTCGCCGCCGAGGCGATGCTGGCGCTCGTCGGACTGGGCGGCCGCGGCGGGGATTATCCGGCGCAGCTTTCGGGCGGGGAGTTGCAGCGTATCGCCATTGCCCGGGCGCTGGTCCACCAGCCGGCGCTGATCCTGGCCGATGAACCCACCGGCAACCTCGACCCCGAAACCGCCGAACGCATCCTCGCCTTGTTCCAGGACAATGTGCGCCGCGCCGGGGCGGCCGCGATCATCGTCACCCATTCCGACCGCGCCGCCGCCATTGCCGACCGGGTGCTGGTGCTGGGGCGGCACGGGCTGACAGAACGCAGCGCATGATCGCGGCGCGCTGGCTGGTCGGCGGCGAATGGCGCGCGCATCCGGCACGGGCCATCATCGGCGCGCTGGCCATTGCCGTTGGCGTGGCGCTGGGCTTTGCCGTCCATATCGTCAACCGCACCGCGCTCGACAGTTTCGCCCGCGCCATCAGCACGGTGAACGGTGCCGCCGATCTGCAAATCCATGCCATCAGCCCGGCGGGCTTTGCCGAGGGGCTTTACCCCCGCGTCGCCCGCGCGCCGGGAGTCGCCATGGCCAGCCCGGTCGTCGAACTGGCGGCGAGCAGCGGCCCCCCGGCGCGGGCGCGTTTCGGCATGGCGGGGCGGCGGCGGCTGACCGTGCTGGGGCTCGATCCGCTGCGCGCCGCGATGGTGACGCCGGCGCTGGTCGGCCGGCCGATGGGCGGGCCGGGGGGCGGCGGCGGCTTTGACCCGGAGGCGCTGTTCGTCACGCGCGGCGCGCTGGCGCTGACCGGTGGCGGCGTTGGTTCGACCGTCGCCATAACCGCCGCCGGCACCACGCGGCGCTTCACCATCGCCGGCATATTGCCCGGTGATGACCAGGCGCTGGCGGTTGTTGATATTGCCGCCGCACAATGGCGCTTCGGGCAGTTGGGCCGGCTGCACCGCATCGATGTGCGGCTGGCAGAGGGCAGCGACCGCGCGGCGGTGACGGCGGCGCTCAATCGCATCCTGCCCGCCGATGCCGAAATCATCACCGCGGCGAGCGAGGCGCAGCGCAGCGACAGCCTGTCGCGCGCCTATCGCGTCAATCTGGAAATGCTGGCGATGGTGGCGCTGCTGACCGGCGGGTTCCTGGTCTATTCGGCGCAATCGCTGTCGGTGGCGCGGCGGCGGCCGCACTTTGCGCTGCTGCGCGTGCTGGGGCTGCGACGGCGGGCGTTGCTGGCGCAGGTGGTGGTGGAGGGCGGGCTGGTCGGCGTGGTGGGCGCCGGGCTGGGGCTGGCGCTAGGTTATGGCCTGGCGGTGCTGGCGGTGGCGCTGCTCGGCGGCGATCTGGGGGGTGGTTTCGGCCGGGGGGTGCCGCTGGTGGTGATATTCCCGCCGCTGGCGGCGCTGGGCTTTGCCGGGCTGGGCATCATCGTCGCGCTGATCAGCAGCCTGCTGCCAGCGCACGAGGCGGCGCAGGCACAGCCGGCGGTGGCGCTGAAAAGCAGCGGCGACGCCGCCGATCCGCGCCGGCAGCCACAGGGTTGGCCGGCGCTGGCACTATTGATCGCCGGCGGGGTCGCCGCGCTCGGCCCGCCGCTATGGGGGCTGCCGCTGCTCGGCTATGCGGCGATGGCGCTGCTGCTGGCCGGCGGGGTGGCGGCGATGCCCTGGCTGGCGCGGCGGCTGCTGTCGCCGCTGCTCGCCCGCGCCTGGCCGGTGCCGGCCGATCTGGCGCTGAAACGCCTGTGGGGGGCGCCATCACAAGCGGCGGTGGCGCTGTGCGGGATCGTCGCCAGTACCAGCCTGATGGTGGCAATGGCGGTGATGGTGTCGAGCTTTCGCGGTTCGGTCGATGACTGGCTGGTGCAGATCCTGCCGTCGGACCTGTATCTGCATATCGAAGGCAGCGAGGCAGCGGGGCTTGATCCGGCCACCCAGGCGCGTCTGGCGGCGACGCCGGGGGTGACATCGATGCGGTTCGTGCGCCAGATGCCGCTGCGGCTGTCCCCCACCCTGCCGCCGGTGGTGCTGAGCGGGCAGGCGATCGACCGGGCCCAGCCGGGGGCGAGCCTGCCGCTGCTGGGCGCCTCGCTGCCGGTGCCGGCCGGTGCGGTGCCGGTGTGGGTGTCGGAACCGATGGGCTGGCTTTATGGACTGAAACCCGGCGCGACCTTCACTTTGCCGCTGGGTGGCCGGGCGCAGCCGGTGTTCGTGGCCGGCGTGTGGCGGGACTATGCCCGGCAATTCGGCGCCGTCACCATGGCCGATGCCGATTTCATCCGGCTGACCGGCGATGCCAGCAAAACCGAGGCAGCGATCGATGTGGTGCCGGGTTCGGCATTGCCTGGCATGACGGCGGCATTGACGGCGCGCTTGCCGCCGGGGTTGGCGGGGGCGGCGTTGTTCGCCGAACCGCGCCAGATGCGGGTGATGGCGCTGCGCATTTTCGATCGCAGCTTTGCCGTCACCTATGCGCTGGAGGCCATTGCCATCGCCATCGGGCTGATCGGCGTCGCCACGACCTTTTCCGCGCAGGTGCTGGCCCGCGCCCGCGAATTCGGCATGTTGCGGCACCTGGGGGTGCAGCGGCGGCAGATTTTCGCCATGCTGACCATCGAAGGCGGTCTGCTCGGGCTGGTCGGGGTCATCGCCGGGCTGGGGCTGGGGGTGGTGATGAGCCAGGTGCTGATCCATGTCGTCAACCCGCAGAGCTTTCACTGGACGATGGACATGCGGTTGCCCTGGGGCCTGCTAGCGGCGCTGGTGCCGGCGCTGGTGCTGGCGGCGGCGGGGACGGCGCGGCTGGCCGGCCAGCGCGCCGTGGGCGTGGCGGCGGTGCGCGCCGTGCGGGATGATTGGTGATGCGGCGGTTCCTCGCCTTGCTGCTGCTGTTCGCCGTCGCGGCCGTGCCCTACCCGATTGTAAAGCCCGGCACCGTCCTGCACTTTCCCGCCGACCATGGCGCCCACCCGGATTATCGCACCGAATGGTGGTATGTCACCGGCTGGCTGAAGACCGCCAAGGGCAGCGACCTTGGCTTTCAGATCACCTTCTTCCGCATTCGCCCGGCGCCAGGCGACGCCAACCCCAGCGCCTTTGCGCCGCGCCAGATCATTTTCGCCCATGCGGCGCTCGCCGATCCGGCGCTGGGCCGGTTGCGCCATGGCCAGCACATCGCCCGGGCCGGCTTTGGCCTGGCGGGCGCGGCGGCCGGCGATACCGCGGTAAATGTCGATGACTGGCATATGGAACGCCGGCCCGATGGCCACTTCGATGCCCATGTCGCCGGGCCGGATTTTGCGCTCGATCTGGCGCTGACGCCGACGCAGGCGGTGCTGCTGCAAGGCGATGCCGGCTATAGCCGCAAGGGCCCCGCCCCCGCCGAGGCCAGCCATTATTACAGCCTGCCCCATGTGCAGGTGACGGGGACCGTGCGCCGCGGCAACGCCAGCGAGCCGGTCATCGGCACCGCGTGGATTGATCGCGAATGGTCATCCACCCTGCTCAATCCCCGCGCGGTGGGCTGGGACTGGCTGGGGCTGAACCTTGATGATGGCGGCGCGTTGACGCTGTTCCAGGTGCGCGATGCCCAGGGCCGCGCCGTATGGGCCGGGGGTTCGCTGCGCCGCGCCGATGGCCGGCAGACTGTGCTGGCACCGGGGGATGTGCAGTTCGAGCCCGGCCGGCCGTGGCAATCACCGCGCACCGGCACGCGCTACCCGGTCGCGCCCGCCGTGCGCGTGCGTCTTGATGGCCGGGTGCAGCGCTGGCCGGTGACACCGCTGTTCGATGATCAGGAACTCGACAGCCGGCGCGGCGGCGGCCCGGTCTATTGGGAAGGCGCGGTGCGCGTGCCGGGCGGCCGCGGCTATCTCGAGATGACGGGCTATCAGACCGCCTTGAAAATGTAGGTCATTCGCATTTTGCACTTTGCAATCTGCAACGGCGGTTGACCCTAATCGCAATTTGCGCGGCGATTTGGGCCGCAACTGCCCCAAAACCGCGGTTTTTCACTTGGCACGGGCTTTGCATGGTTCTTGGCAAGCGCTTCGGCGCACCCGATCAGATAACAGGAAGCCGCCATGACCAC
>JANYCM010000336.1 GCA_025360285.1 Sphingomonadales bacterium | reverse complement strand
CGTCGAACGCGAACTGGCGGCGATGGCCGGGCGCAACCTGACGGCGGGGACGGTGCCCGTCTTCGTCGGTGCCGGCGCTTACAAGCATCATGTGCCCGCCACCGTCGATCATATCATCCAGCGCGGCGAGTTTCTCACAGCCTATACGCCCTATCAGCCGGAAATTGCGCAGGGCACGTTGCAGGTGCTGTTCGAATTCCAGACGCAGGTGGCGCGGCTGCTCGGCATGGAAGTCGCCAATGCCAGCATGTATGATGGTTCGACGGCGATGACCGAGGCTGTTTTCATGGCGCGGCGCATCACCCGCCGGACGAAGGCGCTGGTCTCGGCCGGCGTGCATCCGCATTATGTCGGGGTGCTGAACACGCTGACGCGCTTTACCGATGACGAAGTGGTGACGGCGACCCCGGTGCTGACCCCCGGCGCGCCCGGCGATGACCTCGCGGCGCTGATCGCCGGCATCGATGCGCAGACGTCGTGCGTCGTCGTGCAGAACCCCAATATCTTCGGGCATGTGGCGGACCTGAGCCCGCTCGCCGATGCCTGCCATGCCGCCGGGGCGCTGTTGATCGTCGTCGTTACCGAGGTCGTGTCGGTGGGCGCCCTCAAATCGCCCGGCGAAATGGGCGCCGATATCGTGGTGGGGGAAGGCCAGTCGATCGGCAATGGCCTGAATTTCGGCGGGCCGTATCTCGGCCTGTTCGCCTGCCGCGACAAGCATGTCCGCCAGATGCCGGGGCGGCTGTGCGGTGAGACGGTCGATGCCGATGGCAAGCGCGGTTTCGTGCTGACGCTGAGCACCCGCGAACAGCATATCCGCCGCGAAAAGGCGACGAGCAACATCTGCACCAATTCCGGCCTTTGTGCGCTGGCGTTCAGCGTTCACCTGACATTGCTCGGCGAAACCGGCCTGCGCAAGCTCGCCAGCCTCAACCACGCCCGCGCCGTGCAGCTCGCCGAGCGGCTGGGGCGGATTCCGGGGGTGGAGCTGGTGACGACGCAGTTCTTCAACGAATTCACCCTGAAATTGCCGGTGGAGGCACGGCCGGTGATCCGCAAGCTGGCCGACCGCCAGGTGCTCGGCGGCGTCTCGCTGGGCCGGCTGTTCCCCGGCGTTGCCGATCTGGATCGCGGCATGGTGGTGGCGGTGACCGAAACCGCGACGGATGCGGATTTCGATGCGTTTGAAGATGCGCTGGATGAGGTGCTGGCATGAGCATGAACAACGTTGGCCGCGTGACACGCATCGAAGGCACGGGTTCCGTCGCCGAAACATATACCGGTAACCGCGCGCTCATGCTGGAGGAGCCTTTGCTCTTCGAACGCGGTGCGCTTGATCGCTGCGGCGTCGATCTGCCCGATGCGCCGGTCGTGCAGGATCGCCTGGCCGGCCTCGGCCGCAGCACGCCAATCGGCCTGCCCGGCCTGTCGGAGCCTGAGGCCGTGCGCCATTACACAAGGCTCAGCCGCCAGAATTACGCCATTGATCTGGGCATCTTCCCCCTCGGGTCCTGCACCATGAAGCACAACCCGCGGCTCAATGAGAAAATGGCGCGGCTGCCGGGTTTTGCCGATATCCATCCGTTGCAGCCGCAGGCGACGGTGCAGGGCGCGCTGCAACTGATCGATACGCTGGCGACCTGGCTGAAGCGGCTTACGGGCATGCCGGCGGTGGCGATGAGCCCCAAGGCCGGGGCGCATGGCGAATTGTGCGGCATGCTTGCCATCCGCGCCGCGCTGGAGGCACGCGGCGATGCGCGCAAGGTCGTGCTGGTGCCCGAAAGCGCCCATGGCACCAACCCGGCGACGGCGGCGTTCTGCGGCTATGCGGTCGAAAATATCCCCGCCAATGCCCGCGGCCGGGTCGATGTCGCGGCATTGCTCGCCCGCCTTGGGCCGGATGTGGCGGCGGTGATGATCACCAACCCCAATACCTGCGGGCTGTTTGAACCGGAAATGGTCGAAATCTGCTCAGGCGTGCATGCGGCGGGCGGCTTTGTCTATTGCGACGGCGCCAATTTCAACGCCATCGTCGGCCGGGTGCGGCCGGGCGACCTGGGCATCGATGCCATGCACATCAACCTCCACAAGACCTTCAGCACCCCGCACGGCGGCGGCGGGCCGGGGTCGGGACCGGTGGTGTTTTCGGAGGCGCTGGCGCCGTTCGCGCCGCTGCCGTTCGTGCGCAAGGCGAAAGACGGTTTCGAACTCGTCGAGGAAATGCAGGCGCGCGCCAGCCGCGACCATGACCAGTCGTTCGGACGGATGGTGGCCTTTCACGGCCAGATGGGCATGTTCGTCCGCGCTCTCGCCTATATGATGAGCCACGGCTCCGATGGCCTGCGCCAGGTTGCCGAGGATGCGGTGCTCAACGCCAATTACATCCTCGCCAGCCTGAAGGACATCTATACCGCGCCGTTCGCCGCGCGTGGGCCTTGTATGCACGAGGCGTTGTTCTCCGATGATTTCCTGCACGATACCGGGCTGACGACGCTCGATCTCGCCAAGGCGATGATCGATGAGGGTTTCCATCCGATGACGATGTATTTCCCACTGGTGGTGCATGGCGCGATGCTGGTCGAACCGACCGAAACCGAAAGCAAGGCCAGCCTGGACCAGTTGATCGGGGCGATGCGGTCGATTGCCGAACGGATGCTGGCCGACCCCGACGCCTATCGTACGTCGCCGCATCTGGCGCCGCGCCGGCGGCTCGATGAGACAGCGGCGGCACGGAAGCCGGTGCTGAGTTACAAGGATGCGGCGTAATTTTGCTTCTCAAGGCCGCGGGAAATAGCGCTCCACCACGCTGTATTCCGATCCGTGGTGTCCCATCCGGCTCTCCCAAAGCGCAAAGCCGGCAATATCGAACGCTTCGCCTGGTAGCGATGCCACCGGAAAGCCCTGCAAAGGCCCGACCAGGCGGCCAAAGCGGGCGACAGTGATGTGCGGCACAAAGGCGCGGGTTTCGGGCGGCATGCCGACCCGCTCCAGTGCCTGGCCGACGCGTTTGGCCAGCGCCGCCACCGCGGCCTGGGGCGTTACGCCGACCCACAAGGTGTCGATGCGCCCGCGTCGGTCGAAGGTGCCGATGGTGCCGAGTGACAGGCGGAGCGGGGTTACGTGCACATGGCCCAGCGCCGCGATGATATCCTGCGCGCGGTGGCGATCGACGTCGCCGATAAAGCGCAGGGTCAGGTGCAGTTGCGCATCAGTCTGCCAGCGCGCACCGATGACGCCGCCCATGGCCGCCAGCAGCCCGTCACGCAGTGGCGGCGGCAGTTCCAGCGCAACGAACAGCCGGATCATGGCCGGCTGGCGAGGGCGCGTTCGACACTGGGCAGGATGCGCCTGACAATCACCTTCACCCCGGCCGGCGTCGGGTGCAGGCTGTCCGAAAGCTGCATCCCCGGCACCGCGGCGACGCCGTCCATGAAAAAGGGATAGAGCGGCACGCCGCGCGCCCTGGCCAGCGCCGGATAAAGCCCGTTGAAGTCACGCGCATAGGCCGTCCCCAGATTGGGCTGGGCCTGCATGCCGGCAAGCAGTACCTTGATGCCGCGCGCCTGGAAATCGGCGATTATCGCATCGAGGTCGGCCTTGGCCGCCGCTGGCGATTGGCCGCGCAGCATGTCATTGGCGCCGAGTTCCAGAATGACGAGATCGGGTTTCACCTTCGCCCCGGCCAGCACCCAGCCGACGCGGGCGCGGCCCTGTGCCGTCGTGTCCCCCGAAACCCCGGCGTTAATGACGGTGACATTCTGCCCCTTGGCGCGCAATGCTGCCTCCAGCTGCGGCGCAAAGCCTTCGCCGGGCCGCAACTGGTAACCCGCCATCAAACTGTCACCAAAGGCGATGATGGTGCGTGGGCTAGCGGCAAGCGCCGGCTGCGACACCATGATCGCCAGCCACAGCCAAAGAAGTGCTGACGGCAACTGGTAAAGCCTGAAATTCATGCCATATCGGCGGCGCAGCATTTGCATTACGGGATTCTCCGGGAGCGACATGGACGCGCATATTGTCATCGATGCCCAGGATGTCACCCTCCGCTTCGGCAGCGGTGATGCCGCCGTCGATGTGCTGCGCGGTGTTTCCGTCCAGGTCATGGCCGGCGAACGGCTGGCGATCCTGGGGCCATCGGGGTCGGGCAAATCATCGCTGATGGCGGTGCTTGCCGGGTTGGAGCGCGCCAGCAGCGGCAAGGTGATGATCGCCGGCGCCGACTTTTCAGCACTGGATGAAGACGGCCTGGCGCGGGCGCGGCGCGGGCGGATCGGCATCGTGCTCCAGGCCTTCCACCTGATCCCGACGATGACGGCGCTGGAAAATGTCGCGGTGCCGCTGGAACTGGCGGGACGCGGCGATGCGGCGGCGGTGGCGCGGACGGAACTGGTTGCCGTCGGCCTGGGCCACCGGCTGGGCCATTATCCGACGCAGATGTCGGGCGGGGAACAGCAGCGGGTGGGGCTGGCGCGGGCGATCGCGGCGCGGCCGGCGCTGATCTTTGCCGATGAACCGACCGGCAATCTGGATGAAGCGACCGGCAGTTCGGTGATCGACCTGCTGTTCGGGCGGCTGGCCGAAACCGGCGCGACGCTGGTGCTGATCACCCATGATGCCGGGCTGGCCGAACGCTGTGACCGGGTGATCGAAATGCGCGACGGTCATATCGTGCGCGACTGGCGGCGGGCGGCCGACGCATGACATTCATGAGGGGAGAATTGCCATGACGAATTTCAGCTATGCCGATGGTGATACGCTGTGCGAGGGCTATGTCGCGCTGCCGGAAGGCGCGGGGCCGCACCCTGCCGTGCTGATCGCCCATAATTGGGCGGGCCAGAGCGAGGCCGATAATGAGGTTGCGCGGCGGCTGGCGGCGCTGGGTTATGTCGGCATCGCCATTGATGTCTATGGCAAGGGCGTGCGCGGCGGGCCGACCGCCGACAACAGCGCGCTGATGATGCCGTGGATGCGCGACCGTGCGGCGCTGCGTGACCGGCTTCTGGCCGCGGTCGATGCCGCGGCGGCGCATCCGGCAGTGCATGCGGATCGCATTGCCATTATCGGCTATTGTTTTGGCGGGCTATGCGCGCTCGATGTGGCGCGGTCGGGGACGCCCAAGGTGAAGGCCGCTGTCAGCTTTCATGGCAATTATGTACCGCCGGAGCTGGGGGCGCAGGCACCGATCACTGCCAGGGTGCTGGTGCTGCACGGCTGGATCGATCCGATCACCCCGCCCGATGCAACGGTGGCGCTGGCGCATGAACTGGAGGCGGCGGGGGCCGATTGGCAGATCCATGCCTATGGCCGGACCTATCATGCCTTCACCTTTCCCGGCGCCAATAACCCGGCGGGCGGCATGGCGTATAATCCCGATTCCGACCGGCGCTCGTGGCGGTCGATGACGGATTTCCTGGGCGATATCTTCGGTTGAGTATCGTCGGTTGAACCTGGCTTTTCGCTTCGCCCTGCGGGAATTGCGTGGCGGCATCGGCGGCTTGCGGCTGCTCGCCGTCTGCCTCATCCTGGGCGTCGCGGCGCTCGCCGGGGTCGGCAGCCTGGCCGGGGCGATCACGCAAGGCCTGGCCGAACGCGGGCAATTGATCCTGGGCGGCGATGTCGAGGCGCGGCTGACCAGCCGTTTTGCAACGCCGGACGAACGCGCCCGGCTGGCGGCGGCGGGGACGGTGTCGCAAGTCGTGCGGCTGCGCGCCATGGCCGGCCGGCCGGGCAGCGATGACCGGCTGCTGGCGGAACTGAAAGCCGTCGATGGTCGCTGGCCACTCTATGGCCGTTTTGCCATGACGGGTGGCGGGGCGCTGCCGATGGGCGGCGCGGCGATTGCGCCCTTGCTCGCCGACCGGCTGGGGTTGCGCACCGGCGATGCGCTGATGATCGGCAATGGTCGATTCCGCGTGGCGGGCGTGATCGCCGAAGAACCCGACAAAGCCGGCGAAGGCTTTGGCTTTGGGCCGGGGGTGATCATCCATGCGGCTGACCTGGCGGGGACTGGCCTGTTGGCTCAGGGTGCGCTCTACAGGGTGCATTACCGGCTGAAACTGCCGCCGGGGGCCGATGCGCCGGCGGTGGCCGAACGGCTGCGCGCCGCCGCCCCCGATGCCGGGTTTCAGTTTCAGGATCGCAGCAATGGCGCGCCGGGCACGCGGCAGTTTGTCGATCGGCTCGGGCAGTTTTTGACCCTGGTGGGCCTGACGGCGCTGGTGGTGGCCGGCGTTGGCGTCGCCGGCGGGGTCAGCGCCTATCTGGGCGGCAAGACGCGGACGATTGCGACCTTGAAGACACTGGGCGCCGATACGGCGACGATCCGCGCCGTCTATCTGTGGCAGATCGGGCTGGTGACGCTGGCGGCGGTGGCGATCGGGCTGGCGATTGGCGCGGCGACGCCGTGGATCGTGGCGCGCTTTGCCGCCGCCAGCCTGCCGGTGCCGCCGTCGCTGGCGGTGCAGTGGCAGGCGCTGGCGAGTGCTGCGGGTTATGGCACGCTGATCGCGCTGGCCTTTGCGCTGTGGCCGCTGGCGGCGGCGGCGCGGATGCCGGCGGCGCGGCTGTTTCGCAGTGTGACCGAACGGCGGGACCGGCCAGGCTTTGCCACGCTCGTGATCATGGCTGCGGCGGGGCTGGCGATCATTGGCCTGGCGGTGCTGGGGGCGACCGACCGCTTGTTTGTGCTGGCCTTCATTGGCGCGGCGCTGGCGCTGATCGTGTTGCTGTGGGGGCTGGCGGCGCTGGTGAAGGCGGCGGCGGCGCGGGCGCCCCGTCCGCGCGGGCCATTGGCGCGGCTGGCGCTGGCCAATCTGCACCGGCCTGGTGCGCCCACGCGGCAGTTGATCGTGGCGCTGGGGCTGGGGCTGACCCTGTTTGCCACCCTGGCGGTGATCGAGACGAATTTTTCGGGGCAGATTCAGCGGACGCTGCCGAAGCGCGCGCCGAGCTTCTTTGTCATTGATATTCCCAAGGATGGGTTGCCCCAGTTCCGGCAGTTGCTGGCGCAGGCCGCACCGGGCGCGGCGATCAGCGTGGTCCCATCGCTGCGCGGGCCCGTTACCGCGGTGAAGGGCGTGCCGGTCAGCAAACTGAACGCCTCGCCTGATGCCTGGATCCTGCGCGGTGATCGGGGCCTGAGCTATGCCACTGATTTTCCACCCAACAACACGCTGCTCAGTGGCACATGGTGGCCGCGCGATTATGCCGGGCCGCCGTTGGTGTCACTAGATGACGATGCGGCCAAGGCGCTGGGGCTGAAAATCGGTGATGCCATTACCGTGTCGGTGCTGGGGGTGGAGGTGACGGCGACGATCGCCAATACCCGCAAGATCAACTGGCAATCGCTGGGTTTCAACTTCGCGATATTGTTCGCGCCGGGCACGCTGGAGGCGGCGCCCCACAGCTGGATGGCGACCTTGGCGGTAACGCCGGGGCAGGAAAGGGCGGTTGCGGCGGGGATCGGGCGGGTATTTCCGACGGCATCGGTGGTGCGGGTGAAGGATGTTCTGGGGCAGGTGGGGGAATTATTGGGGCAATTGTCGGCGGCTGTCCGGGCTGCGGCATCAGTGACGGTGGCAGCGGGCATTGCCGTGCTGATCGGGGCCGTCGCGGCGGGCGCACGGGCGCGGACCTATGATGCGGTGATCCTGAAGATGCTCGGCGCGACGCGCGGCCAGGTGGCACGGGCGACCCTGGCTGAATATGGCCTGCTCGCGCTGATCGTCGCCGGGCTGGCGCTCGGGCTGGGCGGCGCGGCCGGCTGGTATGTGGTGACGCAGGTGTTCAAGCTGGAATGGCAGCCCGATTGGGTGCCGGTGGCGGCGACCGTGCTGGCCGGTGGCGCGATCGTCGTGCTGCTCGGGCTTTTCGGTAGCTGGGCGGCACTGTCGGCGCGGCCGAATGCGGTGCTGCGGGAATTGTAGAGATTGTCTAGTGGCAGCGGTGCCGGCCCACGCCCCCGCCCGGCCACCCAACGGGAG
>JANYCM010000322.1 GCA_025360285.1 Sphingomonadales bacterium | reverse complement strand
GGGGTGGCCGGGCGGGGGCGGGGGCCGATGCCGACTCCGATGGAACCCATGACGCCCTATCTCCGCAGGAATTCGGGTGCCGACAGCAGCAGCGCCAGCCCCTGTTGCGGGCTGTCGGCGCGGGCGATGGCTTCGGCGGTGGCGGCGGTCAGCACACCGGGCAGCAGGCGCGGCGCCAGACTGCGCGCATCCAGCCGGTCCCCGACCAGCGCGGCGATGCGTCCGGCGGTTTCCACCCGGCGCAGCAGCGCATCGGGGGCGGCCCAGGACGCCGCGATATCGTCCCAGCCGGCCGGCGAGCCCGACCGCCAGACAGGCTGGCCCAGCTGCGCCAGCGCCCCGACCAGTTTCAGATCGGGCGCATCACGCGCCCCGACGGCACGCAGCGACGATATCGTCCAGTCCCAGGGCGTCTTGAACTTGGGCGTCGGCGTCGCCCAGCTTTCGGGCGCCTCGATCAGAATGCGATACAGCGCCATCAGGTCACCACCGGTGGCGACATGAGCATCGGCGAGCCGCGTGACCAGCGCCGGCGGCGGCACATCGGCGACGAAATGCCGGGCGAGCTTGGTGGCCAGATGCCGCGCCGTCGCCGGATGCACCGCCAGGTCGGCGAGCATGGCGCGCGCCTGGCCAACCCCAGACTGGGCATAACGCGTCCCGAGCAGGCTGCGGTCCCCCGGCTGGTGCCAATTGGGCTGAAAGACAAAGGCGCCATCGGGGGCTTCGACGCCGATGGGGCCGCGCACGAAACCGCCGACGCTCCAGCCGGTCATGGCGCGCGCCAGTTCCTGAACATCGGCCTGGGTGTAACCGCTGCCGACCCCCAACGTGTGGAGTTCCAATATTTCGCGCGCCAGATTTTCGTTGAGGCCGGGTCTGCGCCGGGCATTCGGCCGCGACGCCGCCAGCTGGGCGATCGGCGATTCGGGGCCGATCGATTGCGCCTGGTCGAGGTAGAGCAGCATCGCCGGATGGGTTTCGACAGCGAGCAGCAGATCGCCGAACCGCCCGGTGATGTGCGGGCGGATGGCTTCGAATTCCAGCGTGCCGGCAAGGCCGATGGTTTGCAACTTATCGGCCGACACGGCGAAATGATTGGCCCAGAAATGCACCAGCCGTTCGGCAAAGGGCGCCGGCGTCGTCAGCGCCGAAATGATGCGGGCGCGGACCTGGCCGCCATAGCCATCACGGAATTGTTCGCGGATATCGCGGCGGATGGCCTGTTCGGCGTCCTTGGTGGCCGCCGCGGCCATGGCGGGGTCGCTGGAGGACATGGGGCTGGACATCGGGACGGCCATCGGGGCAGCCGTCGCCATCGCCGCCATGTCTGTTGCCGGCGCCATGGCGGCGGCGGGAACGGCGATGCCATTGCCTTTGAGGAAACCCCGGATGCGGCCGAGATAAACGCGGAATTGTGCCGCCATCACAGCGCTGCCGGGCACGGCGGCGATCGCTGCCGGGCGGACCTCGAAACGGTCGAACTGGCCGGTCAGCCAGGCGCGGGGGTCGGCCGGCGGCGCCTCGTCAAGGCGCGCGCCAAGGCCAAAGCGGTTCTGGGCGATGGCCGATGCTGCGATCATGCCCCTTTACGCGCCGCCCGGTGCCAATCCCCCGAGCGATGGTCGAGGCACCCGGCCCGCGTCACATCCGGCTTGCCGCGCTCTATGCCGCAGCCGATTGCAGCACAAAGCCTTCATAGCCGCGCGCCGCAATGCCGTCGCAATGTTCGCGGTAAACCCCCACACCGCCGGCGTAGGGCAGGAATTGCCGCGGCTTGCCGGGCACATTGGCGCCCATGTACCAGCTGTTGGCCTGGGGGTAGAGCGTCTGGCTGGCGATATCGTTGACATGGTCCACCCAGGCGGCTTCGGCCTCGGGGCTGGCTTCGATGCTGGCCTGCTGGTGGCGGGCGAGGTGATCGAGACAATCGGCGATCCAGTCAACATGCTGTTCGATGGAGGTCAGCATGTTGCTCAGCACCGACGGGCTGCCGGGGCCGGTGATGGTGAACAGATTGGGAAAGCCGGCGACCATCAGGCCGAGATAGGTCTGCGGGCCGTGCGCCCAGCGGTCCTTCAACCGCACACCGTCCCGGCCGCGGATATCGATGCGATCGAGCGCCCCGGTCATCGCGTCGAAACCGGTGGCGAGGACGATGGCGTCGAAGGAAAAATCTTCGCCACCAGAATCTTTCGTCATGGTGCGGATGCCCGCCGGCGTGATGCACTCGATCGGGGTGGCCTTCAGATCGACCAGCCGGACATTGTTGCGGTTGAAGGTGGCGTAGTAGTTGCTGTCAACGCACAGGCGTTTGGTGGCGAAGGGATAATCCTTCGGCGTCAGCAGATCGGCGACCGCCGGGTCCTCGACCAAAGCGCGGATCTTGGCGGCGGCGAAATCGGCGGTGACTTTGTTGGCGACGGGATCGATACCCATATCGGCATAGGCGCCCAGAATCTGGAAGCCGCCGATCGCCCAGCGGCGTTCCAGCTCGGCGATCTGCGCCTCGGGGGGTTCGTCAAAGGTCAAGGTTTCGCGCGGCTCGTTGAAGAAGCCGCCGGGAGTCAGCTTGATGGCGGCGCGATAGGCGGTGCGGTTGGCGGTCCAATCGGCGACTTCCTCGGGCGCCAGCGGGCCGTTGTGCGCCGGCACGCTGTAATTGGGGGTGCGCTGGAACACCGTCAGCTGCGAAGCCTGGGCCGCGATGATCGGGATCGACTGGATCGCCGACGATCCGGTGCCGATGATGCCGACGCGTTGCCCGCTAAAGTCCACCCCCTCATGCGGCCATTGCGAGGTGCGATAGATACGCCCGGCGAAATCCGCGATACCGGCAAAATCCACATCGGTCGGGACCGACAGGCAGCCGGTGGCCATGATGACGTAACGCGCCGATACCGTGGTGCCGTCATCCGTTCTCACATCCCAGCGCTGGGCGGCGGCATCATAATGCGCCGCGGTGACGCGGGTGTTGAGGCTGATGTTGCGGCGCAGATCAAAGCGGTCGGCGACATGCTCGGCATAGCGCAGCAATTCGGCCTGGGGGGCATAGCGTTCGCTCCAGCGCCATTCGTCCTCCAGTTCCGGCGAAAAGGAGAAGGAATATTCCAGGCTGCGGATATCGACCCGCGCACCGGGGTAGCGGTTCCAGAACCAGGTGCCGCCGACGCCGCTGCCGGCTTCGAAGACCTGCGCCGCCAGGCCCAGGCCGCGCAGCCGGTGCAGCATGTACATGCCGGCGAACCCGGCACCGACGATGACGGCATCGACGCTGGTGGTTTGTGCGGTTGCTGTTGCCACTGGTGTCGCCTCCCCTGTTGTGCTGTTGGCATCAGGGGTAACACAGGCCGGGGCGCGGCGAACCTGCCGCTTTTGGCGGAAAAATCCTGCAACACCCGGATTCGACCCATAATCCCCGGCCAACCACCCCGCCGCGCCCGGCCAGACTACCCCCACGCCCGGTGGACGACCCCGTCCGCTCCCCGCCGACACCCCGGAATTCCCCGGTTTTTCCTGATTTTGCAGCAGGATAGGGTGATCCGGATGGTGATTGACATATGCGGTGCCAGGCCGTCAGTTATGGCATCGCCAATCCGCGAAAGGCCCGTGATGACCGCCAACCAACAGCACGCCCGGTGGGGCTGGACCGCGGCGATCCTGCTGCTGCTGGCGACACCAGCCCGCGCCGCCCCGGACCCGGCCATCGCCGCCGCCGAAAACGCCATCGAAACCGCCATCGTTCCGGCTGTGATCGTCACCGGCGAACCAGTCGCCGTGACCAGCCTGGCCGAGCGCCTGAAAACACTGGGCGTCCCCGGCGTCGGCATCGCCGTTATCCGGGATGGCAGGATCGCCTGGGCCAGGGGCTATGGCAGCGTCACCCCCGGCGGCCGGCCGGTCGATACCGACACGCTGTTCCAGGCGGCATCGATCAGCAAGGCCGTTGCTGCCGGTGCCGTGATGCGGCTGGTGGCGGCGGGCCGGCTCGATCTCGACCGACCTGTCAATAACTATCTGAAAAGCTGGCAACTTCCCGTCAGCCCATTGACGGCCGACAAGCCGGTGACCATCCGCCGCCTGCTCAGCCATACCGCCGGTACCAATGTCCATGGCTTTGCCGGCTATGCCGGTGGCGCGCCGGTGCCGACGCTGATGCAGATCCTGAAGGGCGAAAAACCGGCCAATTCCGACGCCATCAAGGTGGAGACCGTGCCCGGAACCGCCTGGGCCTATTCGGGCGGCGGCTTTGTCATCCTGCAACAACTGCTCGCCGATGTGACGCACCAGCCGGTGCCCGCCCTGCTCGCCGCCGAGGTGCTGAAGCCTGCCGGCATGGTCCACAGCAGTTACACCCAGCCGGCGACGCCAGCGATGCTGGCCAACGCCGCGCTGGCACATGATGACAAGGGGTCGCCGCTGCCAGGCGGGCCGCACACCTACCCAGAGCTGCTCGCCGCCGGACTGTGGACGACCCCGGCCGACCTCGCTCGCTACGCCATCGCCTTGCAGGCCGCGCTGGCCGGCCGGCCGGGCGGCCTGATGCCCGCCGCCACCGCCAAGGCCATGCTGGCACCGGGCGGCAAGGGTGACTGGGGCCTGGGCATCGCCGTCGGCGGCAGCGCGGACCATCGCTGGTTCTCGCACACCGGCGGTAACGAGGGCTATCGCTGCATCATGCTGGCCTATGAGCACGGCGATGGGGTGATTGTAATGACCAATGGCGATCGCGGAGCCGAGGTGATGAACGCTGTCGTCCGCACCATCGCCGCGACTTATAATTGGCCGGATTTCAAGCCCTTGCAGCGCACTGCCGTCACGTTGAACCCGGCCGTGCTTAACCGCTTCGTCGGGCAATATCGCATTGCGGCGGGCGCCGTGGTCACCTTCACGCGCGACGGCGACCATCTCGTCGCGGCCCTGCCGGGGCGGCCGCCGGCGGCGATCAGCGCCGACGGGCCGGACAGTTTCTTCTGGCGCGATGACAATATCAGTGTGCGGTTCGCCAGCGATGCCAGCGGCAAGGTCACCGGGATGGTGGCAATGGTCGGCACATCACAAATGCCGGCGCAGCGCTTGCCGTGATGCCGGTCAGACCGCGGCCTGAACCGCGCCAGCCGCCACCAGCGCCGTGATGGCAGCGGCGTCATACCCCAGGCCCGTCAGCACCGCCGCCGTGTCTGCCCCCGGCGCCGCCAGGCCGCCGCCGCCAAGCCGCTCGCCATCAAGCGCGATCGGCAGCACCGGCAGCAGCGTCTGCGTGCCATCGACAAGCGTTACGGGCGCCAGCCCCTGCCCGGCGAGCAAATGCGGATCGTCGAACAGATCTTCGGGCCGGCCGATCGGCGCGAACGGCAGGCCGGAGCCATCGAGGCGGGCGATCAAGTCGGCCTTGGTGTAGCGCTGCAGTTCGGCCCGCACCCGCGGCATCAACGTGTCGCGCGCCCGCACCCTGGCGTTGTTGGCGCGCAATTCCGTATCGGCCCACAGATCATCGAGGCCGAACAACGCGCAAAAGCTTTGCCACTGCGAATCCGACACTACACCAATGAAAATCTGGTCGGCATCGGCGGTTTCGAACACGTCATAGATTGCCCAGGCCGACACGCGGGCCGGCATCGGCGCCGCCGCCGCGCCCGTCGCCGCCTTTTGCGCCATATGCTGGCCGACGAGATAGGCAGTGGTTTCGAACAACGCGCTCTGCACATGCATGCCCACCCCCGTGCGGTGCCGCGCCTCCAGTGCCGCCAGCACGCCGATGACCCCGAACATGCCGCCGGCAACATCGATCACCGATGCCCCGGCGCGCAGCGGCCGCCCCGGCGGCCCGGTCATATAGGCTAGCCCGCCCATCATCTGCGCCACTTCATCAAGCGCCGTGCGCTCCTCGTAAGGGCCGGGCAGGAAACCTTTTTCCGAACAATAGATGAGGCGGGGATTTTCAGCCCGCAGCGCATCGTAACCCAGCCCGAGCCGGTCCATCGCGCCGGGACGGAAATTTTCGACGACAATATCGGCGCTTGCCGCCAGGCGCTTCGCTACCGCAACCCCGTCAGGGTGCTTCAAATCGATGCAGATGCTCGCTTTGCCGCGATTGTACATCGGGAAATAGCCGGCCCCTGAACCCAGCAAACGCCTAGTGGCATCGCCGCCGATCGCTTCGACCTTGATGACCTCGGCCCCCAATTCCACCAGGATCGCGCCCACCGCCGGCCCCATGACCATATGGGTAAATTCAACAATCTTGATCCCGGCCAATGGCAACATGGCAATCCTGCTCCGCTATGCCTTGATATGGCGACAAGGCGCAGTGCATATGTCCGGACAATTCCAGGAGCAAGCCGGTGTCCGCAATTGATATTCTGATCAGTGAAGTGGGGCCGCGCGATGGCCTACAATCGATCGATCCGATCATGCCGCTGGCGGCGAAATGCGCATGGATCGACGCCGAAGTCGCCGCCGGGGTACGGGAGATCGAAGTGGGCAGCTTCGTCCCCGCCACGTTGCTGCCGCAACTCGCCGATACGGCGGCCGTCGTCGCCCATGCCCGGCGCCACCCAGGCCTTACCGTGGCGGTACTGGTACCCAACGCCCGCGGCGCCAAAGCGGCGATTGCCGCCGGTGCCCATAAACTCACCCTGCCCTTGTCGGCGAGCGAGACGCATAGCCTGAAGAATCTGCGCCGCACCCATGCCCAGGTGCTGGAGGAAGCCCGCGCCATCGCGGCAATGGTAGAGGCCTGCCCGCCAGCCAGCCGGCCGCATTTCGAAGGCAGTGTCTCTACAGCCTTTGGCTGCACGATCGAGGGGATTGTTACCCAGGCCAAGGTAGTCGAATTGGCCGAAGCCCTGATGGCGGCGGGCTGCGACGAAGTCGGTCTGTCCGACACCACGGGCTATGCCAATCCGGCCCAAGTGCGCCAGCTTGTCACGGCGGTTCGCGGCGCTATCGGCAATGACAAATTGACCGGGCTGCACCTGCACAATACCCGCGGGCTTGGCCTTGCAAATGTCATTGCCGGGCTTGAAGCCGGCATCACGACCTTTGACAGTTCGCTGGGCGGTCTCGGCGGCTGCCCCTTCGCGCCCGGTGCCAGCGGCAATATCGTAACGGAGGATCTGGTTTTCATGCTGGAGGCGATGGGCCTTGATACCGGCATCGATCTCGAAAAATTGCTGCCAGTGCGGGACATTCTGCGCGCGGCCCTGCCCAGCGAACCGCTCTATGGCTTCACGCCGGATGCCGGGTTGCCGCTGGGCTTCCGCGCCGCCGCCTGACCGGCGGCGCGGCATTACCCTCAGAAATCCTTGCGCACCGTCACAAAGCCCTGGCGCGGCGGCCCGGCCAGCAGGGTCTGGTTATCGCCGGCAAAGCCATAGCCATTGGAACCGATTGTCGAGACATAGCGCTTGTCGAACAAATTGGTGACCGACGCCTCGATGCCCAGGCCATTCATCAGGCGATTGTCGCTGGTGAAACGATAGCCGATCTTGCCATCAACCAGCACCCGCCCCGGCACCGACTGATCGTTCGAATAGGTGAAATAGCGCTTCGACATATAATTGGCGTTGGCACGGGCATAAAAGCCGTTCTGGTCATAGGCCAGTTCAACATTGGCGATATGGTTGGGGCTGTCGACGACCGTCTTGCCCTGGATCGCCTGGGTGACCACTCCAAGCGCGTTGACGACATTGTTGCGATAAGTTGAATCATTATAGGCGTAGCTGGCCGTCAAGGTGACGGGCCGGATGATTTTCCAGGTCAGCCCGGCTTCCACACCAACCGAACGCACCGAACCGACATTGGCAAGAACGACGGGGTTGCCGACGATGCCGGCGCCCGTTGTGGTGGCGAGAATGCGGTTGGAGAAATCGACATAATAGACTGACACGACGCCGCGCAGCCCTTCGGCGCCAAAGCGATAGCCGCCTTCGACGGTCTTTGACGTTTCAGGCTTCAACTGGCCACGAATGGCATCAAAGCCGGCCTGGGTCGTGGCGAACGGACCGCTCGTCGCGGCGGCCGTAAAAGCCCGCTGATTTTCGGTATAGTTGACATAGACTTCATTGCGATCGTCAATCTTGTACAGCGCACCGACCTGCGGCTGGAACCAGTTACGGTTCTTGATCTGGCCGGCGGCCAGGCTGTTCGGGACCAATTGCGTCGCCGCCAGCTCAACCGAATTGCCCTTGAAACCGGCGGTGACCGAGAATTGATCGTTCAGATGAAATGTGTCCTGCAACGAGACCTGATAGGTCTTTGTATTATAGGCGTTGTACCACTGGGTATAAAAGGGATTGGTCTGATAGGTCAGCGCCGTTGTGTTCGGCACGGTTGAACCGGTCACTGCATAAAAGCGCCGCGCCTGGTTGAAATCATTGTTTTCATACCAAAAATTGGCGGCAATCGTGTTACGGTCAATCTCGGCGGTTACATTGCCGAGCAGGCCATAGCGTTCAATGCCATATTCGGTAGTGCGGAACGAAATCGGGTCGGTCGCCGATGTCGGCACATAGGGCGTGAACCACGAACCCTGGCCCTTATTGTTGTGATAATAGCCTTGCAGGCTGGCGGTGACACCCTTGGCCAGCTGGCCTTCGACCTTCATGCCGGTCAGCCAGTCACGGCGCAGGCCGCCGGCGTCATAATAGGCATCATCGACCGTCTTGATCGGCGCCGGATAGGCGTTGCTGCCGCTCTGATAAATCTGGGCAACCTGCTTGGCGAGGGTGAAGTTGTTGGAAATATTGTCCCAATCATAGCCCAGCCGCCCGATCATTTCGAGCGAGAGGTCCTGATAGTCATTTTCCTTGCGATCGGTAAAATCGACGAAACCCGTCAGCTTGGCATTCGCGCCAAGATCGATCGCGCCGCTGGCATTGACCTGATGCGAACGCTGCGCGCCGGTGCCCTTCCATTTGCCGGCATCGAGATAGGCGTAGGAAATGGCGCCGCGAAAGCCACCAAGATCACCCGAATCGATCCGGGCATAGCCGCGCAGCGTATCGGCCGAGCCATAGGTCAGATTGCCCGCCACCGCGAATTTGTCGGAGGGCGCACGCGAGGTGAATTCGATCGTGCCGCCCAGGTTCGACGTGCTGGCGGTGCCCAGCGCACCGGCGCCCTGGCTGACGCGAACCAGACCGATATTGTCGCTGATGATCGCCCGGCTGATGTGCAGGCCGTTGGTATTGCCATAGCTCATGTCGCCGAGCGGGACGCCGTCAAGCGTAAAGCCCAACTGGTTCTGGTTGAAACCCCGCAGCGAAATTCGCGTCGACCATTCATAGACACCAAAAGGATCGGCCGATTGGAAATTGACGCCCGGCAGTTTTTCGATCGCCTTGAACGGGCTGCTACCCGGCGCCGTCAGGCGCAGGTCTTCGACACCGACCTGCGCCACCGAGCGCGTTTCGCCGCGGCCATAGACGATAATTTCGGTATCCTCGCTCGCGGCTGCCGCCACCGCTTCGGCAGCATGCGCGGTGATAGCGCCCATGCCCGAAGCCAGGGCCGTGGCGGCGAGTGCAAAACTGCGGATCGTGCGGCGCATGAATCGTTCTTCCCTGGCAATGGATTGCCGGGGCGTCATGGCGAGCAATTGTGACAAGGTCGCGCCGGAATTGCGAACTTCACGTTACAGACTGAGGTGTTACCAACAGTTTATAATTGGGCCGCAACCGATCGGCCGCATGATCATGGCTTGGCGGCGGCAAAATTCCGCGCCGCGAAATCCCAATTGAGATGGCCTTTGACCAACGCGTCGACGTGATCGGGCCGACGGTTCTGATAATCGAGGTAATAGGCATGTTCCCAGACATCGATGGTCAACAACGGCCGCTGACCATTGGTAAAGGGCACATCGGCGTCGCCGGTGCTGATCACCCGCAAGGTTTCGCCTTCAGCGACCAGCCAGCCCCAGCCGGTGCCGAATTGGGCAACCGTCACCTTGGCAAGTTCAGCTTGCATCGCCGCCAGTGAACCAAAATCACGATCGATCGCCGCAGCAAGCGCTGCCTCTGGCGCCTGCGCCTTGGGCGACAGGCTGTGCCAATAGAAATTATGGTTCCAGCATTGCGCCGCATTGTTGAAGATAGGCGTGGCATCCGAATCGCCGGCGGTGGCAAAAATTATATCTTCCAGGGTGGCGCCGGCAAGCGGCGTCCCGGCGACCAGCTTGGCCAATGTGTCGACATAGCCCTTATGGTGCTTGCCATAGTGAAAGCCGATCGTCCGCGCCGAAATCACCGGTTCTAGGGCATTTTCAGCGAACGGCAGTGGCGGTTGCACCTGCGGCGATGCGCCAATGTCGGCGGCGGTCAGTGGTCGGGACTTTACGGCCAGGGTCATCGCTTTACTCCACTACGCGCCGGATCCGTCCGGCGTTACGCCAAGTAAACCCAGGGACGCGCCTTTCGGTTCCGCGCCGTCCAGGCCGAAATCAGCCCGGCCGATTGCAAGGTGAGGTCGATTGCATCCAGACCGCCGATCAGCATGGCCTTGGCCTCGCCATCAATAACAAAGTCAAAGGTCAGCGCCCCTGCCGACACAAGCTGCGCCGGCAAATCGATGGCGATCGGTGCGCCGATTGTCGCCAGCGCTGCAATGGCATCGGCCGGCAGGGCCAGCGGCAACAGCCCGCCGCGCACGGCATTGCCGGCAAATATCGGACTGAAACTCGGGGCGATCACCGCCCGGATGCCATATTCGGCCAATGCCCAGACAGCGTGTTCGCGGCTCGACCCACAGCCAAAATTATTGCCCGCCAGCAAGATCGTCGCACCGCGAAAGCCAGGCTGATTGAGGATGAAGTCGGGATTTTCAACCCGGTCGCCGTGATAGCGCCGCCCGGCAAACAGGCCGGCGGCCAGCCCG
>JANYCM010000321.1 GCA_025360285.1 Sphingomonadales bacterium | reverse complement strand
CCGGGTGCGGTTGCGCGGCGGCCGGGCCAGCCTGACCACCCGTTATGTCGAGACCGAAAAGCTGCGGCTGGAACGCGCCGCCGGGCGGGCGTTGTTCGGCGCCTATCGCAACCCCTTTACCGATGATCCGAGCGTTGCCGGCAAGGATCGCAGCACCGCCAACACCGCGGTGGTGTGGCATGGCGGCACGTTGCTGGCGCTGAAGGAAGCGGCGCGGCCGATGGCGATCGACCCTGAAACGCTGGCAACGATCGGCCCTTGGGATTTCGGCGGCGCGCTGACCAGCGAAACCTTCACCGCACATCCCAAGATCGACCCCCGCACCGGCGAAATGGTCGCCTTTGGCTATTTCACCAAGGGCGTCGCCGATACCGGCATCGAGCTTTTCTATATCGATCCCGATGGCACGCTGACCCGCACCGAACGCTTCGAGGCGCCCTATCCGTCGATGGTGCATGATTGCCTGTTGTCGGAAAATTTCATCATCTTCACCATTTGCCCGATGATCTGCGACTGGGACCGGGTGCAGGCCGGCGAAGCGTTTTTCCATTGGGACGACCGCCAGCCGACGATGGTCGGCGTGGTGCCGCGCGCGCCGGGCGGGGCGGGCAATGTCCGCTGGTTTACGGCGCCCAAGCCGGTGATGGAAACCCACAGTTTCAACGCCTGGGAAGATGGCAGCCGGCTGCACCTGGAACATTTCATCACCCAGACCGGTTGGCTGTCGCAATTTCCCGATATCAACACGCCGGGCGCGCGCGAACAGCCGCCCTTCGCCTATCGCTGGACGATCGATCTTGCCGCCAATGACGGCGGCATCACCCAGGCGCGTCTTTTCGATCATATCGGTGAAATGCCGATGATCGACCTGCGCCATGCGACCCGGCGCACCCGGCATTTCTGGTTCGGCACCAGCAATACCGATCTGGGCCCGATGCTGCCGTTCGGCCCCAAGGGACCGCCATTCACCTGCATTGGCCATTTCGATGCCGATACCGGCGCGCTGGACTATTATTACGCCGGGCCGGATTCATCGCCTGAGGAGCCGGTGTTTGTGCCGCGGCACTCCGGCGCGCCCGAGGGCGATGGCTGGCTGCTGAGCATCGTCGGCCGCCGGGCGGAGAACCGCACCGACCTGGTTATCCTGGATGCCCTGAAGCTTAGCGACGGGCCGGTGGCGACGATCCGCTTCCCGTCACGCGTCCATGAAGGGTTTCACGGCATCTGGATTGCGCAAGTCCGGTGATCAGACGAACATCGCCAATATCCCCGCCTCGGTCGACGGGCGGGGGATGGTGAAGCTGATCGGCTTCCAATCGGCCGCCGCCGGCCGTTCGAGGCAGCGATCGAGCCAGGCAGCGAGGTTGGGGTAATCGCCCATGGGCACCCCGGTGATCGGGATCAGCGTCATCACCGCGCTGACGTTCAGATCGGCAACGGTAAAGCGGTCGCCCAGCAGATAGGGCCGGGCGGCAACCTGCGCCTCCAGCACCTTCAGGGGTCGGTCGAGCTTCTTTATCGCCAGCGCTGCCTGGTCGGCATCCCGACTGGCTTGGGCGAACAGCATGAGATTGGCGGCGGCGAGCAGCAGCGGCTTTTCCACTTCGGTCGCCACCCAGAAACTCCATTGCGTCGCCAGGGCGTCTTCGGCGACATCGGCCGGCGCCAGCGGGCCGCCATAGCGGCGGGCCAGATACAGGTTGATCGCCAGCGATTCGAACAGCACCAGATCGCCATCGACCAGCGCCGGCACCCGGCCATTGGGGTTGATCGCCAGATGTTCCGGCGTCCGCGTTGCGCCGCCGCGGAAATCGGTCGGCACATGGCTGAACGGCAATGCCAATTCCTTCAGCATCCACATCACCCGGTGTGCCCGGGAAAAGGGATGGCCATGCAGTGTGATCATTGCCATCCCCTCCCGCTCAGAACCGGAACCCGGCGCGTACACCCCAGGTGCGCGGCGCGCGCAGCACCACCACCGGCACGCCGATCGCCGGCTGGACAAAGCTTGACGCCTTGACCGCCTTGTCTTCGATATTGTCGATATAGGCGCCGACCGAGAAGCGGTCGCGCGGCGCCCGATAGGTCAGCGAGGCATAGGAGACCATCGACGCATCCTGGAATTCACCGGGCAGGAATTCCTCGCCGACATAGAAGGAGGATTGCACCTTGCTGCCGATGATCGCGTCAACCGTTCCATCATTGGCCAAGGCGAAACTGTGCTGATAACTGGCATTCAACGTCCAGCGCGGGGTTTGCGGCAGCACCTGCCCGGCGCAATTGACCGTCGCCGTCCGCGCCCCGCTTTGCGGATTGACCGTGACGGTTTGCGGGCAGGCCACGGCGGCCTGGGTGCTCGTCGCGCTCAGCAGCGGCACATTGTAGAGAAACGTGTCATATTTGCTTTTCACATATTGGACGTTGATGTTCAGCCGGTCGGCGCGCGTCGGCCGCCAGATCAGATCAGCCTCGGCGCCATAGATCGTCGCCTTGCCGGCATTTTCGGTGATGATGGCATAGCCTTCGGGCAGCAGCGGCCCGAGATGGCTGACCTGCTTGTCGGTATATTTCCAGTAAAAGCCCTCGACATTGACTTGCAATGTGTTGTCGAAAAAGCGGTTCTTTGATCCCAAGGTCACCGCGAAAATCCGTTCCGGCCGGAAGGTGTTGGGCGGCAGCGAGGGATAGAAGCCGCCGGCCTTGAAGCCCTGTTCGGCGCTGGCATAGAGCAGCGAATTGGGCCCGGCATCGAATTCAACTCCGGCCTTCCAGGTCACCTTGCTGAAATGCACCCTGCCGGCGAACGGTCCCGTGCAGGTCAGATTGCCCACATTGAGCGACGCTGCGGGGGCCGGGCAGACGATATTGTAAAAAACGATCGGCGGCGCCGGGAAACCCGCCCGCACCGGCGGCAGGTCGCTGACATTCTGACCGGTTTGCGATTTGGTTTCGTCGGTATAGCGCAGCCCGCCGGTGAGCCGGAATGTCGCCGACACCGGCACAGTCACCTGGCCAAAGGCGGCGGCACTGTCGACCGGCAGGGCGCTGGCGGTGGTGATGGTCCGCGCAATGCCCTGGCTTGCATCGGCATATAGCGACGAGGCATCGTGGAAATAATAGCCGCCGACCACCCATTTGACCGCGGATCCGCCGGGCGATGCCAGCCGCAGTTCAACGGTTTCCTGTTCGGAACGTTCGGCCGATACCAGCGGAAAGCCGCCGACATAATGTTTGAAGTCATTCTTGGTATTGCGATACGCCGGAATAAAGGTGAGGTCGCCGAAGCCCAGATCATAATTGACCGTCGCCGACAGGCCGAAGGACCGAACATTCGTGTAGCCATCGCTGCCGAACGGCGGCAGGAAGTTCGGGTTGGTACCGCCGGTAATGCCCAGCGAGGCGCCGCGCAGCAGGGCCTGTGATTCGGGCGAAGTCGGGCCGCGATAAGGATCGGACGGCACCAGATACCCATTCGGCACGAACACGCCGCCTGGCCCCTTGCCGCCCTGGTGGATGTAATCGGCAGCCAGATTGATGCTGAACAAGGCGCTCGGCTTGACCAGCAATTGTGCCCGGATCGCCTGGCCCTTGTCATCGAGATAACCGTCCGACAGATAACCATCGCGGCTGATCGCCTGGCCTGCGATGCGCAGCGCGGCGGTGTCGCCGATCGGCAGGTTGAGCATCGCCGATCCGCGGATCAGGCCATAACTGCCGGCTTCGATGTCGCCGCTGGCGGCGATGCCGCCAAGATCGGGCTTGGCCGAAATGACGTTGATGGCGCCGCCGGTGGCATTGCGGCCATACAGCGTG
>JANYCM010000317.1 GCA_025360285.1 Sphingomonadales bacterium | reverse complement strand
CGGGCTGGCCTTTCTGATCACGCTGGCGCTGCCCGCCCGGCGGCTGCGCGGCCGGCATGATCCGCTGCCCGCCGACGAGGCGATTGCGGCAACGGCGTGACCGCCACCGGCATCGGCCGCCGCCGCACCCTGCCCGCCGGTGGGCAGCTGGTGATGCGGGCGATGGCCGATGGCTGGCCGGTGCGCACCATGATGTGGCCGGGGCGTACCGATGGGCCGGGGTCGATCCTGTTCCTCACCGGGCGCGGCGATTTCATCGAAAAATATGCCGAAACCTTTCATGATCTGGTCGATGCCGGCTGGGGTGTGGCGACGTTCGACTGGCGCGGCCAGGGCTTGTCGGGGCGGCAGGGCGACACGGCGATGAAGGGGCATAGCCCCGGCTTTGATAATTGGCTGGCTGATCTGGATGATCTGATCGGCTGGTTTCAGGGCGCACTGCCGGCGCCGTGGTTCGCCATCGGCCATTCGATGGGCGGGCATCTGCTGCAGCGCCATCTGGCGGGTGAGAACGCCGAAATTCGGCGCGCCGTGCTGCTGGCGCCGATGATCGGGGTTGCGGCGCGGCCGCTGGGGGCGCCGCTGGCGCGGTTGGTGGCACGGGCGATGGTGGCGACCGGCCGCGGCGGCGATTATGTTTTCGGCGGCGGTCCCTATGTGCCGGGCACCGCCGGGTCGAAGCGGCAGTTTTTGCTGACGACCGATCCCGATCGCTATCTGGATGAAGGCTGGTGGGTGCAGCAAAATCCGGCGCTGGCGCTGGGCAGCATCACCTGGGGCTGGCTGCACGCCGCCTTTGCGTCATTGGATGCGCTGCTGCGGCCGCCGCCGGGCCTGCGCGGCACGGGCGAAGGCGCCGGCGCCGTGCCGGGGCTGCTGCGCATCACGACGCCGATGCTGGTGACGATCCCGGCCGCCGATGGTTTGGTGGATAACCGCATCACCCGGGATGCGGTGGCGGCGATGCGCTTTGCCCGGCTGGTTGAATTTCCGGGGGCCGGCCATGAACTGCTGCGCGAGGCGACGCCGGTGCGCGCTGCCGTGCTGACGCAGGCGCTAGCCTTCTTGCAGGAGGCTTTGTGACATTCGACATCGCCATCATCGGCGGCGGCATCGCCGGGGCCAGCTTGGCCTGGTCGCTGGGCGTGCGCTCGGGCGGGCGGCTGAACGTGGCGCTGGTCGAGATGGAACCGGCCCCCGGCTATCACACCACCGGGCGGTCGGCGGCTTTTTGGGTCGAAAGCTATGGCGGGCCGGGGATCGTGCCTTTGAGCCAGGCGTCACGGGCATTCTTCGATGCGCCGCCGCCGGGCTTTGCCGACCGGCCGCTGCTCCACGCCCGTGATGCGGTGATGCTGGCGCCGCCTGACGATGCTGAAATCCACGGCGGCGCGCTGGCGGCCATGGCGGCGGAGTTCGACCGTGGCGGCGTGGCCTACACAAGCGTCGATGCGGCCTGGCTGGCGGCATCGCCGCTCGCCGGGCTGTTGCGGCCGGAATGGCTGACGGCCGGGCTGTTGCAGGCCGATTGTTTCGATATCGATGTGGCGGCGCTGCATCAGGGGTTTCTGCGCGGGCCGCCGGGATGGAAACCGACGCTGGTCACCGATGCCGAGGTGACGGCGATGGCGCGCGCCGGTGATGCCTGGCAATTGACTACCCGCGCCGGGCCGATCAGCGCGGCGACCGTTGTCAATGCCGCCGGCGCCTGGGCCGATGGCGTGGCGGGGCTCGCCGGGGCGCGGCCGCGCGGGCTGATGCCGCTGCGCCGCACCATGGCGGTGCTGGCGATCGATCCGCCGCCGCCGGCCGACCTGCCGATCACCATGGACGCCGGTGAGCGCTTCTATCTGAAGCCCGATGCCGGGCGGCTGTGGCTGAGCCCGCACGACGAAACCCCCGACGTGGCGCACGATGTGCGCCCCGACGAGATGGATTTGGCGCTGGTCATCGATCGCTTCGAACACGCCACCCGCACGCGGGTGCGGCGGCTTGAGGCGAGCTGGGCCGGCCTGCGCACCTTCGCCCCCGATCGCCTGCCGGTGTTCGGCTGGGACGGCGAGGTGGACGGCCTGTTCTGGTGCGCCGGGCAAGGCGGCTTCGGCATCCAGACCGCGCCGGCGGCCGGCGATTTGTGCGCCGCGCTGCTGCTGGGTGAAGCGCCGGCGGTCGCTGCGACGCCCTATCGGGCGACGCGGGCCGCGCTGAGGGTATGACGACGCCGGCGTGCGGTGCGTATCGTCAGCACGAACCTTGTCATCTCAGCATTTGTTGGGATCGGGGATCACGACCTGTTTCCATAGATCAATTTTGCCTCTGATCGGCAACCTGCGGGTGCTGCCGCCCGGCGCGTTTTGAAGGAGCTGAGGACATGAACAGGGCATCGTATCCGCTCAAGCTGCCGGCCTCGGTAAAGGCTGCCGCTGCCCGGCTTGCGAAAGAAGATGGTGTTTCGCTGAATCAGTGGATTGCCGTTGCGATCGCCCAGAAGATTGGTGTCGTGGAGACCGCCGCTGATTTCCTGACGCGTCGTGCGGGTGCCGCGAGCCCGGCGGATATGTTGCCGTTTCTCGAGGCGGCCAAGCGGGAGGCACCGCCTTTGGCTGATGCGCTTTAGGATCGGGACCTGTGGGTTCCGCTGTCGCCGCGCCGCGCCCCGGCGTGCTTTGCCGCTTGCCAGCGCGGCACAAAGGATTACGCTCCCTTCATAATGTCAGAAATGGGGGTTCATATGCCGGCCTTCGGGCGATTTCCGGTTCTGGCACTGGCGCTGATGTTGTCGGCGCCCGCGGTGGCAAGCGTTGATATCAGCGATGCACTGATTGCGGTCACTGATCTGGGCCTGGGCAATTATGGTTTCACCCAGGGCGGCTGGACGGCCGGCGGGCTGGTCACCGGCAGCTTTACTGGCTCTGACGATAATTTTGACGGGCAGCTGAACTCATTCGACGGCGAAATAAGCCAATTTTCGATGAGCTTTTCGGGCAATGCCAATGTCAAACCGTTCAGCCTTGGCCTCAGCGACCTTTTCGGCCTGGTCTATGATCTCAATCATAATGTGCTCGGCGATGGTGTTCTGGGCACCGATGAGGAGGGGATTTTGGTCATAGGGCCGCGAACCATCTATGACGCCGGCCCGGGCCTGATAACCATCTGCGGCATCGGCGATCCCTGCGCGCTCATCGCCAATGTGCCAGAGCCCGCGACATGGGCCCTGCTGATCGCCGGCTTCGGGCTGACCGGGGCGGTGCTGCGGCGGCGAGGTGGCTTGCGCGGGGCGTACACGCCGGAAAGATTGTTGCGATAGTGCTCCCGGGTTGGTAATAAAGGTTTGTTACGCGAAGGAGTTTTGTCGGTGCGTCATATCGTTCCGCATGCCGTTTTGATGACCGCAATAGTCGGACCAGCCTTTTTTCTGGCGCAAAGTTTACTTCTTGTTTCGCCAGTCAGCGCGCAAATAGCGACGGGACGTTGCGGCCCAGCCTCGCCCTATAATAAAGCCTATGATGCGCGTGGATATTATTACAACGCCCTGGTGCAGCCGTGCGAAAAGATCATTGTCGATGCAACCCAGGGTGCCCAGGCGGCACAACCGGGCCAGTTCCTGTTTTTCGTGCAGGGTCGGTTCGATCACAATGAACCTGGCGCGTTCATGAGGGCAATCCCGAACCGGGCTTACCCAGTGGGGGACGACGAAACGATTTGGGCCTTTGACGCAACGCCACCGACTGCCTTGGCCAACGTCCCCGTTGTTCCACCCTTTGTGCCTACGAAGACCGTTTACCTTGGCCAAGGTGCCTATGGAATGTACGGTTTGGTCATGCTCAACAGGGGCGCATCGGCGGCGCCTTTGAACGAAAATTCCGTAATCATCGGCATTGCCGGCTATGGCTTCAACTCGCCGCGCGCCTTGCAGGCCATGCTATCTTATCTGACGCCGACATATTTGCCGGTGCTGTATTTTCAATTGAACGAGCGGAGTCCGGTGATGCGGCGCACTTTCGTCCGCTTCATGCCGCGCGCTGATGCACAAGGCATTTGGGAAAGCACCGTGCGTAGCCGCCCGTTGCAAGGGCCCTCGTCGGGCAACAACCCGGCGATGGCATGGGCCGGTATCGCTCTGGGCCTGGGAGTTATTGCGGCATTTACCAACTCGTCCTTGGGCCAGAATTTCATACGCGACTACCAAGCCTGTCTTGCCCGGCAGCAAGCGACGATTTGTTAGGGCGGATGCCAGCACCCTTTGTTGCCGAACTCACCATTCGAGGCAAATCTTCCCGAAATGTGTCGCCGACGCCTGATGGCGGAAGGCGTCGCCGATGGCTTCCAGTGAAAAGCGTGAATCGATCACCGGCTTGATGCCGTTGGCCTCGATGGCGCGGATCATGGCGATCTGCTGTTCGCGGCTGCCCACTGTAAGCCCATTGATGCGGACATTGCCGGCCATGATGGCGGCGGTCGGCACGTTGCCGGCAAAGCCCGCCAGCACGCCGATCAGTGCGATATTACCGCACAGCCGCGTCGCCGCGATCGATTGCGTCAGTGTGCCGGCGCCGCCGATTTCAACGACATGATCGACGCCGCGGCCGCCGGTCAGGGCGCGCGCCGTCATGCCCCAGGCTTCGTCCTGCTTGTAGTTGATCAGATGGTCGGCCCCCAGCGCCTTCAGGCGTTCCAGCTTGGCATCGGATGACGAGGTGGCGATCACCGTGGCGCCGGCGGCCTTGGCGAATTGCAGCGCGAAGATCGACACGCCGCCGGTGCCCTGGACCAGCACGGTGTCGCCGGGTTGCAGCGCCGCTTCGACGAACAACGCCCGCCAGGCGGTAAGGCCGGCGCAGGTGAGGGTGGCGGCTTCGGCATGGCTGTAGCCGGCCGGCGCATGGGTGAAGGCAGTGGCGGCGGCGACGACTTCCTCGCGGGCATAGCCGTCATTGCGGTCCCCCGGCACCGCGGCGAGTGCCGCCAGTGTCGGCGGGCCGGCGAGCCACAGCGGGAAGAAAGTGCTGACGACGTGATCGCCCACCGCGAAGTCGCTGACGGCGGGGCCGGTTTCCAGGACGACACCGGCGCCGTCGGACATCGGGATGCGGCCATCGGGGGTCGGGATGCCGCCAAGGACGACGATATAATCATGATAGTTGAGCGAACTGGCGTGCAGCCGGACACGAACGTCATGCGGTCCCAGCGCGCCGCTTTCGGCCGTCCCCGCAAACAGATTGTCGAGCCCGCCGGGGGCCTTCAGCCGTATCGCGCGCATTGGGGTGCCTTTCGCCGTGAAGTGCCCGGTATAGGCGCGGGCGGCGGCATGTCGCGCGGGCGGTTTTGCTAGGGTCGGGCGGTGTAGCGCGCCAGAAACCGTGCCGCGAAATCGGCAAGCCGCCGTTCGGCGATTGCGTCGCGCAGGCCGGCCATCAGCGCCTGGTAGAAACCGATATTATGCTCGGTCATCAACATCGCGCCGAGCATTTCACGGCTTTTGACGAGGTGGTGGAGATAGGCGCGGCTGACGGCGGCGGGGCCATGGCAGACCGGGCAGGGGCAATCGCCATCGATCGGGCGCAGATCCTCGGCATGGGCGGCGTTGCGGATATTCAGCGGGCCATCGTGGGTGAAGGCCTGGCCGTTGCGGCCGGATCGTGTCGGCAGTACGCAATCGAACATGTCGACGCCGCGCTGCACGGCGCCGACGATATCATCGGGCTTGCCAACGCCCATCAGATAGCGCGGTGCGGCCGCCGGCAATTGCCCGGTGGCATAATCCAGCACGCCGAACATCGCTTCCTGGCCTTCGCCGACCGCCAGCCCGCCGATGGCATAGCCGTCGAAACCGATTGCGGTGAGGGCGGCGGCGCTTTCGGCGCGCAGGCGTTCGTCAAGCCCGCCCTGCTGGATGCCGAACAAGGCCGCGCGGCCGCTGTGGGCACTATCGCTGTCAAAGGCGGCACGCGAACGCGCGGCCCAGCGCATCGAGCGTTCCATCGCCGCCTGCATCGCGTCGCGCGGCGCCGGCAGGGCGATCAGTTCATCGAACGCCATCACGATATCGGAGCCGAGCAGCCGCTGGATCTCGATCGAGCGTTCCGGGCTGAGCATGTGGCGGCTGCCGTCGAGATGGCTGGCAAAGGCGACGCCTTCCTCGCTGCGTTTGGTCAGCGCCGACAGGCTCATCACCTGATAGCCGCCGCTGTCGGTCAGGATCGGCCGGTCCCAGCCCATGAAGGCGTGGAGGCCGCCCAGCCGCGCGATGCGCTCCGCACCGGGCCGCAGCATCAGATGATAGGTGTTGCCCAGGATGATGTCGGCGCCGGCGGCGCGAACTTCGGCGGGGCGCAGGCCCTTCACCGTCGCCGCCGTGCCGACCGGCATGAAAGCCGGGGTGCGGATAAGCCCACGCCCCATGGTGATGCTGCCGGTGCGGGCGGCACCGTCGGTGGCGGAGATGGTGAAGGCAAAGCGGGTCATCGCCCGCGCAATAGCCGGCTTTTCACCCCTTCGCATAGGCGGCAAAGGCCGCAACGATCCAGCGGTGCGCGGCGGCGACCGGCGCGAGGCGGCGCAGATCGCGGTGGACGGCGAGCCAGGGCTGGCGCACCGGCGCCGGCGTCGGGGTCGGGATTTCCACCATGCCGGACCCTGGCCGCACCATCAGCCGCGACAACAGCCCGATGCCGGCGCCGGCGAGCGTTGCCGTCACCAGCCCGCGGGTCGATCCGGTGCGCAGGCGGATGGCGGCGGTCAGCCCCAGGCTGTCGAGCCAGGCGAGTTCGGGCAGGCGCCCGAAACTGTCATCATAGGCCAGGATCGGGCCCTTTTCGAGATCGATGCTGGCGGGGTCACGCCCCGCCAGCCAATGCCGGCTGGCAAACAGCCCGAGCGGCAGCGCCGGCAGCTTGCGGATGAGCAGCGATGATCCCGATGGTCGCACCATGCGGATGGCAAGATCGGCGTCGCGCCCCGCCAGGCTGACGACGCCCCCTTGCGATTGCAATTGCACCGACAGGCCGGGCGCCTGCGCCCACAGCATCGGCAGCGCCGGGGCCAGCACATCGGCAACAATGGCTTCCGTCGCCGACACCCGCACCAGCGCCGGCCCATCGCCGTGACGCAGCGCTTCGGCATCGGGCGATCGTCGCCAGTTGCGCCGCCAGCGGTTCGGCCAGCGCCGCCAGCCGCAGGCCATCGGCGGTCAACCGCGCGCCATTGCTGCGCCGATCGACGAGCCGCAGCTTCAGCCGCGCCTCCAACCCGTCGAGCCGCCGCGCCACGGTCGAGACCGAGACGCCCGCCGCCTTGGCCGCGGCGCTGATCGAGCCAAGCCGGGCGACGGCGGCGAGCGTATCGATATCGGCGAGATCCATCGCAGCAGTCTTCGGCAAGTGTTCCGGAAACGCAATGCCGGTTTGCGGGAACGTGCGTGGCGGGAAGGCTGGCGATGCGCCTAGCCTGATATCTATCAACCCTGAAAGGAACCACCCGTGAAGACCTTGCTCGCCGCTTTACTGCTCGCCCTTGCCGCGCCGGCCATCGCCGAACCGGTTGTCGTGCTGGTTGCCATCCCGGTGCCGGCGGCGGTCCCGCGGCCGCAACTCGAGAGCCTGTTCAAGGCGGCGGTGCCCGAATATCAGCGGTTGCCCGGCCTGATCCGCAAATATTTCACGATCGGCGATGATGGCCGGGCCGGCGGCATCTATCTCTGGTCGAGCCGCGCCGCTGCCGAGGCCTGGTATAATGACGCCTGGAAGGCCGGCGTGCTGAAGCGCTGGGGCAAGCCGGCCGACATCAGCTATTTCGCCGTGCCGGCGATCGCCGATGGCCAGAATGCTGACGGCTTCAAGCCCCAATGACCATGGAGTCGTTGCATTTTCTCAGCGCCGGCCGCTTCGAATGGCGGGAAGTCGCTGCGCCGCGGATCGGCGATGCCCGCCATGCCATCGTGCGGCCGCTGGCGGTGGCGCGGTGTGATCTTGATCTGCACATCGCCGCCGGCACGGTGCCGTTCGCGGGGCCTTTCGCCTTCGGCCATGAATGCGTGGCGGAGGTGGTCGATGCCGGCGACGCAGCGGGCGTGACACCCGGCCAGCGCGTCGTGGTGCCGTTCCAGCTGTCGTGCGGTGCCTGCGATTCGTGTCGGCGCGGCTTTACCGGCAGTTGCGATACCATGCCGCCGCTGGCGAATTATGGCCTGGCCACCACCGGCCGCACCGAATTCGGCGGCGCGCTGGCGGACTTGATGCATGTGCCGCATGCCGATCACATGCTGGTGCCGCTGCCGGCGGGGCTCGATCCGGTCAAGGTGGCCAGCGCCACCGATAATATCGTCGATGGCTGGCGCGGCGTCGCCCCGCAACTGGCGGCGCGGCCGGGGGCAAGCGTGCTCATCGTCGGCGGGCTGGCGCAAAGTGTCGGGCTGTATGCCGCCGGTGCTGCCGTGGCGCAGGGGGCGGGGCGGGTGCTGTATCTGGACGATGACGGCGATCGCCGGGCGCGGGCGGCGGCGATGGGCGCCGATGCCGAACCCCTGGCGCTGGCCGAGGGGCGCCGCGCCGCGGACTTGTTCGATATCATTGTGGAGGCGGCGGGAACGCCCGAGGCGCTGGGCTTTGCCATAAGATCGGGCGCGCGTAACGCGGTGCTGACCAGCGTTGCCATCCATCTCGGCCGCACCACGCCGCTGCCGCTGACCGAGGCCTATTACAAGGGCCTGACCCTGGTGACGGCGCGCGCCGATTCGCGGGCGCACCTGCCGGCGGTGCTCGATTGCCTGGCGTGCGGCCGGCTGCATCCGGAACATGTCACGCACCGGGTGCTGGCCTTTGCCGAGGCCGGAGAGGCGATGACCGATCCGGGGCCGAAACTGGTGTTTGTGCGGTAGATCATTGCGGCACGGAGAACCCACCCCCGACCCCTCCCGCAAGCGGGAAGGGAGATTGGGGGCGGCCCTTGCCGGCCAGGGACGCAGTTGTGCTAATCAGCGGCATGAAGCAGCGCGTTGACCAATTGCTCGCCGAACGCGGCCTTGCTGAAAGCCGGACGCGGGCACAGGCGCTGATCCTTGCCGGGCTGGTCTATGTGGGGACCCGCAAGGTCGCCAAGGCCGGGGAGATGGTGGCGGCGGAGGCAGAACTTGTCGTCAAGGGCCGCGACCATCCCTGGGTGTCGCGCGGCGGGGTGAAGCTGGCGCATGGGCTGGCGCATTTTGGCTGGGGCGTTGCCGGCGCGGCGGCGATGGACGTCGGCTCCTCGACCGGCGGCTTTACCGATGTGCTGCTGACCGGCGGCGCGGCGCGGGTTTATGCGGTGGACAGCGGCACCAACCAGCTGGCGTGGAAATTGCGCCAGGACCCGCGGGTTGTCGTCCTCGAACAGTTGAGTGCGCGGCTGCTGACCGCCGAACATATTCCCGAATCCATCGACGTGATCGTCTGCGATGCCAGCTTCATCGCGATGGCCAAGGTGCTCGAACGGCCGCTGGATTTTGCCGCCGACCGTTGCCGCTTGCTGGCGCTGGTCAAGCCGCAGTTCGAAGCCGGGCGCGCCGAAATCGGCAAGGGCGGCGTGGTGCGCGATCCGGCGGTGCACAGCCGTGTCTGCGATGCGGCGGTTGCCTGGCTGGCGGCGCAGCCGGGGTGGCAGGTGGTGGGTATCACGCCGAGCCCGATTACCGGCCCCGAAGGCAATGTCGAATTCTTGCTCGCCGGGGTGCGCGGCACGCTCATGTGACGGCCCCGATCCGCTGCACCAGCATCGCGCCACCGAGCAGCAGCGCCGTCGCCGAGGCGAGGCGCAACGCCTGCCCGCGCCGTGCTTCGCCGCCCCACCGGCGGAGCAGCGCGCCCAGCGCCAGCAGCGCCGCGACAAAGCCGAATTGCCCGATTTCGACGCCGATGTTAAAGCCGGCCAGGCTGGCCAGCCGGTGGCCGGTATCCAGCCCCATGTCGCCCAGCGCCGAGGCAAAGCCCAGCCCGTGCAGCAGGCCGCACGCCATCACCAGCGGCAGCCGCACCCTGTCGCCGCTGACGGCAGCGCCGGTCAGGTTGAGCAGCGCCATCGCCATGATGCTGGCGGCAATGGCGGGTTCAACGATCGCCGGGGCGACATGCACCCAGCCCAGCACCGCCGCCGTCAGCGTCAGGCTGTGCGCCGCGGTGAAGCCGGTGATGATCGCCAGCCAGTGCCGCCAGCCGGCGCCGGTGAGGATGCCGGGCACGATTATGGTCAGCAGGAAGAGCAGATGGTCGGCGCCGCCGAGGATATGGCCAACGCCGATGGCGATGAAATCCGCCAGCGTATCAAGGCTTGTGCCGAAGAACCGGTGGTGCGGGCGATCGGGCGTCAGTACGGCGATTTCCGCAATGGGCCCGGTGCTGGCGTGGAGGGTCATCACCGCCTCGCCCGGTCCGGCCCCGAACAGATCGGTCGTGAGGTGCGGGTGCAGCGGCGGGACCGGCCAGACCAGCCGCTGCATGACGACGACATAGGCCATGCCGTTCCGGGCATCGTCGCCGGTCTGCGGCGTCATCACCCAGGTCAGCAGCGGTGTGCCGGCGCGCCCCGCGCTGGTCAGGGTGAAGCGCCGGCTGAATTCGGCGCCGATGGCGCGGTTGTGGCGGCCGAGTTCGGCAAGCGACAGGCGGCCGTCCCGGTCATCATCGCCGGTGTGCAGCGCCGAGACCGGCACCGATACGACCAGATAGGCCGAGGTGCCGACGATGTTCATCGTCGCGGTCTGCGGTGCCAGCAGATGCGCTGCCGCCGGCCCTCCTGCCAGCACCAACGCCATCAGCAGCAGCGCCGCCCGGAAAAGCCGGCGGATCAGCTGATGACGCCCTTCCAGCAGCGCGGCAGATATGGATAGGTATCGGTGGCATAGTAATGATAGATGCCAGCCGGGAATTCCGGCGTCACATCAAAGCGCCCATTGCATTCATCCAGATCGCCCGACCCGGCGGTATATTGATAGTCCTGGAGGAACACGCCGGCGGGAACGATGCTGGTGGCCGGCCGCCCCGAATCAAGCGTCGTTTTCAGGCCATAGCTGCCGCGCATCACCTTGAGTGCGCTGCCGCCGTCGGTCGCCGTCGTCCGGCCCCAGCGCGCATAGACCGGATAACCATCGGGGGCATAACCGATCAGTACCATTTTCGGGGCGTCGGTGGTGGATCCTGCCGCGGTGAGCAGCCCTTCCGGCATGCCATGATAGTGATAGGCCCCGCCGGGCTGGACATGGGCATTGTTGGTATCGGTGCCGAAATTGAAGGTCGTCTGGCCCAGCGCCTCGATGCGGAACGTGCCGCTGTTGCCGATCAGGCTGCATTGCGTGGTGGCGGTGGCACCGCTTGGGCAGGTGCCGGCGGTGCCGGGATCGAATTTCACGCCGTTGCGGGCATAGCCGAGCTGCATGGCGTCGGTGTTGGTGCTGCTGGCGGCGGCCGGCGTCAGGGTTGCCGAAAAGCTGACCGATTGTACCGCGATGCTGTTGGGGTTGTTGGCGTTGGGGAAGGTGCCGACGGCATGATCGGGGATGCCATTGGCTGTCAGGCTGCGGCGGGTGCTGCTGCACGTCCAGCTTGCGGTGCTGGTCAGGCTGATGCTGCTGTTGAAGGTGTTTTCACTGTAGGGGCAATCGACAGCGGCGGTGGACACGCCGGCGGCGCCCGCCGGCGTTACCGATACGCTGGCCGACGCGGGGCCGACGCCGGCGCTGTTGGTGGCGGTGACGGTGCAGCCATAGGTGGTGCCATTGGTCAGGCCGGTGACGCTGATCGGGCTGGCGGTGCCCGTACCGCTGATACTGTTGCCGCTGGCGGTGCAGGTGGCGGTATAGCCGGTGATCGTGGCGCCGCCTGTCGATGCCGGCGCGGTGAAGGCTATGCTGGCACTGCCGCTGCCGGCGGTGGCAGCACCGATGGCCGGGGCACCGGGGGCGACGGCACTGGTGGCGGCGGTGGTCGTTGTACTGCCGCCGCCACAGCCGCTGAGCGGCACAGTCATCGCCAGTGCCGCCATTAACCGCATTCGTCGCTGCATCAATTCGCCCCCGCCGTTGCCGTCGCCACGCCGATCCTTTGATATGACCGATATTTCATACGCCAGCCGAAACGAAACCCCCCGCGACAATCGTCCCCGGGCAGGGGGTGTTGCGCTGCCGCATCCTGGGCTATGCTGAGCCATGGCAAAAGTGATCTTGCGACCGGCGGCCCGCGGCTCGATGTGGCGGGCGGGGATTGTGCTGGTGCCATTGCTGCTGGTGCTGGGCGGCCTGTCGGCGCGGCTATCGGGCTCAACCGAGGATAATGGCTGGTTCCAGACCCTGGTGCTGCCGGCGCTGCAACCGCCGGGGGCGGCCTTTGGCATCGCCTGGTCGATCCTCTACAGCGTGCTGGCGGTGTCGGCGGCGATCGTCTGGGGCCACAAGGCGGCACCGGGGCGCGGGCTGGCGCTGGGGCTGTTCGGGCTGGGCATTGCCCTCAACCTGACCTGGTCGCCGGCGTTCTTCCGCTTGCACCTGATGCTGCCGGCGCTGGGCATTATCGCTGTCATGTTCGGGCTGGCGGCGACGACGCTATGGGCCTTTTCGCGGGTCAGCCGTGTGGCGGCATGGCTGCTTGTGCCTTATCTTGGCTGGCTGCTATTCGCGGCGTTTCTGAATTATGAAATCTGGCGGCTCAACCCCGCCGCCGATGCCTTTCAGCTGGGAGTGTGAACCATGCAGACCGAAAACAAGCTGTTCGATGATTTCTCCAAGGTGGCGACGTCGGCGCTCGGCACGCTGGCCGGGGTCGGCCGCGAAATGCAGGAAAGCGCCCGGCTGCGCGCCCGCGAATTCGTCGGTGGTGCCGATACTGTCGGCCGCGATGAATTTGAGGCGGTCAAGGCCAATGCCGCCGCCGCGCGTGAAGCGGTGGAAGTGCTGAAGGTTGAACTTGCCGAACTGCGTGCCCAAATTGCCGCAATGCCTGCCAAAAAAGCCACCAGGGTGTGATTATCCACAGCTTTGTGCACCGCCCACCGAGTCGCTTCCTTGCCGAATCATTGCCGCTTGCCCAGCGTAGGCCCGTGCTGGAATCGGGAGACTGGACCCCATGAGCCTCGTCGATACCGACTACACCCCGCCGCCGGCCGCGCCGATCGACATGCTGGAACATGTCTTTGATGCCAATGGCTGGGCCTTTGAACGCTCGGGCGATGAAGAAATCAGCACGTCGATCAAGGCCGGCTGGGCGACCTATCAGTTGCGTGCGCTGTGGCGGGAGGAGGAGCGGGTGCTCCAGATCATCGCCCGGGCCGATCTGATTGCGCCCGATGATCGCCGCCTGGCGCTGTATGAAGCGCTGGGCCTGATCAACGAACAATTGTGGATGGGGCATTTCGAACTCTGGTCGGCCGATGGCACCGTGCTGTTCCGCCATGCCACTTTGCTCGACAATGATGATGGCGAGGATGTGCCGGACCTGACGATCGGCCAGGCCGAAGTGCTGGTCGAAGCCGCTGTCGATGAGTTCGAACGCTTTTATCCGGTGTTCCAGCTGGTGCTGTTCGCCGACCGCAGCGCCCAGGATGCCATGGCGGCGGCGCTGTTCGAGACCGTCGGGGAAGCTTGATTGCCCGCCACCGGGGGCATCTGGCTGCTCGGCTGCGGCAATATGGGCGGTGCCCTGCTGCGCCGCTGGCTTGCCGAGGGCATGGGGCCGGTAGCGGTGATCGATCCGGCGCCGGGGGCCTTGCCTGACGGCGTGATCTCTGGCGCTGAGCCACCTGAGGGACATCCCGATATTCTGGTGCTGGCGGTCAAACCCCAGGTCTGGCGCGCCGCGGCGGCCCCGCTGGCGGCGCGGATCGGCCCCGGCATGCTGGTGGTATCGGTGATGGCCGGGGTGCCGATCGCGGCGATTTCCGCGCTGTTTCCCGGCTGCCCGGTGGTGCGCGCCATGCCCAATACGCCGGCGGCCATCGGCGAGGGCGTCACCGGCCTGTTCAGCAACGGCAATGCGATGGCGGTTGCCGCCGCCGAGGCGCTATTCCAGCCGGCAGGCGCGACCGTCTGGCTGGACAGCGAAGCCGATTTTGACGCGGTGACGGCGGTGTCGGGGTCCGGCCCGGCTTATGTGTTCGCCTTTATCGAGGCGCTGGCGGCGGCCGGGGTGGCCGCGGGTCTCGCCCCGGCGCTGGCCGACCGGCTGGCGCGGACGACGGTTACCGGGGCGGCGGCGCTGGCGGCGGTCGATGCGACCCCGGCGGCAGAATTGCGGCGGCGGGTGACGTCGCCGGGCGGCACGACAGCGGCCGGGCTGGCGGTGTTGCAACCGGGGTTGGCGCCACTGCTGGTCGATACGGTGGCAGCAGCGGCGGCGCGGTCGCGCGGGCTCGCCTGACCGCTATCCCTGGCTCAACCCCGCGACCAATGCCCGGTCCTCCGCCGGGATCAGGCCGACCAGGACTGCCCAGAAGCCGGTGACGGCACTTTGCCCGGCTTCGCCATAGGCGGCCGCCATGCCGGCTTCCAGTTCGGCGAACAACGCCGCCTCCAGCGCCTGGCCGGTCGCCGTCAGGTGGAGCAGGCGCTGGCGGCGGTCGCTGGCGCCGATGCTCTGGGTGACATGGCCATGCGCCTGGAGCTCATTCAGCACCCGCCCCAGGGATTGCTTGGTGATGGCCAGCAGGCGCAGCAGATCGCCCACCGACAGGCCGGGGCTGCGCGCAATGAAATACAGCGCGCGGTGATGGGCGCGGCCAAAGCCTTCGCGCGCCAGAATCGTATCGGCACCGCGCACCATCGCCGAATAGCCAAAATACAAAAGCTCGATACCGCGCCTGATCTCATCCTCGCGCAGGAACAGCGGCGAGGCGATGGCCGGGGTGGAACGGGGGCGGGAAATTGGGACAGTCATGTTGACATATCTTGCACATATGCCTAGCCGGTGGCAAGAACATGCCGACGCGGCCGGCTTTGTCGTAATATTATTGCATCCGAAAGGCATGAGATGACCGATCCCACCTTTGATGATCGCGATGGCTTCATCTGGTTCGATGGCGCGCTGCGGCCGTGGCGGGAGGCCAATGTCCATGTGCTGACCCATGCCATGCACTATGCCAGCGCGGTTTTCGAAGGCGTGCGCTGCTATGGCGGCAATGTCTTTGCCCTGTCCGAACACAGCCAGCGGCTGATCGATTCGGCCAGGATCCTGGGGTTCACCATCCCCTGGAGCCGGGACCAGATCGATGCCGCGATCAACGAAACTGTCGCTGCCAATGGCTTCACCAACGCCTATGTGCGGCCGATCGCCTGGCGCGGATCGGAACAGATGGGCGTGTCGGCGCAGCGCACCAAGCCGCATCTGGCGATTTCCTGCTGGGAATGGGGTGCCTATTTCGGCGCCGAGGCGCTGGCCAAGGGGCTGCGCCTCAACATCGCGCCGTGGCGCCGTCCCGCGCCCTATACAGCGCCGACCAAATCCAAGGCCGCCGGCCTTTACATGATCTGCACCATGTCGAAACATGCCGCCGAAGATGCCGGCTACAATGACGCCTTGATGCTCGACTGGCGCGGCCAGGTGGCGGAAGCGACCGGCGCCAATGTGTTTTTCCTGAAAGGTGGCGTGCTGCACACCCCGACGCCGGATTGCTTCCTGGATGGCATCACCCGCCGCACGGTCATCGGCCTTGCCAAACGCCGCGGCATCGAGGTGGTTGAACGCGCCATCTGGCCCGAGGAACTGGAAGGCTTTGAACAGGCGTTCCTGACCGGCAGCGCCGCCGAAGTGACGCCGCTGGCCGAAATCGGGCCGTGGCGTTTTGAAGTCGGCGCGCTGACCCGGCAATTGGCCGATGATTATTCGGCGCTGGTCAACGGTCGGCTGATCAACGAAAAGCTGGCCAACAGCGGGGCATAGCGCGCGAATCAACCGGTTTGCCCCGAACCTGCGGCGGCATCGGAACCAACCTCCCGCCCGGCCATTGCAGCTCTGCGGGGGATATGCCCTGCGGCGGCCATTCACAGCTTTGCAACAGAGTTGCGGCAAGGCTGTGGCGGCGGGACAAGAGTTTGGTGTTATGCGCAGTCGCCTGTTCGAGATTATGGTCGCGTCGGCAGTGATGCTGGCGCTGTGGGTGGTGCCATCGGGGGGTTTGCAGGGCCGCGATGCACTGGGCCGCATGTCTGCCACTCGCGCGCAGCCTGCTGATCGCCATTTCGTCGCGGCCGATGCTCGCGGTACCGCGGTGCTGGCGGCGGCAGATGCCGTGGCCGCCCGCGCGGTGGCCGGGTTGATGCCACAATCCGCACAATCGCCGCATCGTTGACGCTGTGCACACCGCCGCCTAGACGCTGATCAATGGCGTGGCGGCCATAAAGCAGCGGTTTTGCGGGGTTTGAGAACGGCGATGGTCAAGACGATCGGGCGAATCGCCGGCGTGGTTGCGACCGCGGCGTTGCTGGGCACCACAATCCCCAAGATGGCGATCGCCCAGAGCCTTGATCCGCGCGTCTTGCAGCAGGTCCAGGGCCAGCTGGGGGTCACCACCAACAGCGGCGACGCGGTTGATCGTGCCCGCCAGGCCGGTGACCAGCGCCAACCGGTGGCACAGCCCGCCCGGCTCGACACCCGCGAGGAACAGGAATTGCGCCGCGCCGAAGCCCGCGCCAGCCTGGCCCGCCTCTATCGCCCCTCCCCTGTCGAACGCGAATTCCGCGAACGCCTCGCCGATCCGACCCTGCGCCAGTTCGGTTATGACCTGTTCCAGTCGGCCACCAGCGGCGGTGGCGGCGGCCTCAATGGCGCCGTCGGCGATGATTATGTGCTGGGCATCGGTGATGACATCATTGTCCAGTTCCAGGGCGCCACCAATGACAGCAAGACCGTATCGGTCAGCCGCGATGGCCGGATCGTCGTCGGCGCGCTGCCGCCGATCCAAGCCGCCGGCCGGCCTTTGGGGGCAGTGCGACGCGATTTGCAGGCGGCGACGCGGCGCACGCTGCTGGGCACCGATGTCTTCCTGTCGCTGGGATCGGTGCGCGCCGTCACGGTATTCGTCGGCGGCGAAGTTGATCGGCCGGGGCAATATAATCTGACGGCGCTGTCGGATGTGTCGGCGGCACTGGCGGAGGCCGGCGGCGTGCGGCGGTCGGGATCGCTGCGCAATGTCCGCATCGTGCGCGGCGGCGGCAGCATCAGTGTCGATCTTTACGGCCTGCTCGGTATCGGCACGCCGCCCTCGGTGCGGCTGCGCGATGGCGACCGGGTGATCGTGCCGGTGATCGGCGATACCGTGGCGGTGGCCGGCGGCGTGGCACGGCCGGGCATTTATGAAATCGGCCGCGGTGCGACGTTGGGCAGCGTTCTCGCCTATGCCGGCGGTGCGGTGCGGCCACGCGGCAATCAGATCGCCATCAGCCGCATCGGCGCCGATGGCAGCGAATCCTATATCCGCGCCGCCACGCTGGCCACCGGGCTGGTGCCCGGCGACGCGATCCAGTTGACCGGCGGCAGCGCCGGCGGCAGCACCGGGCGCGTCGTGCTGCGCGGCCATGTCGGCAACCAGGGCAGCCGGGCGCTGGTCTCGGCGCCGACGGTGCGCGATCTGCTGGGACCGGTCAGTGATCTGCGGTCCGATACCTATCTGCCGATGGCGGTGCTGGTGCGGCGCGATCCGGCGACGGCGGCCCGGATGTTCCAGCCGGTGAACCTGCTGTCGGCGTTGAACGGCAGCCCCGGCGTCGCGCTGCGCAGTGATGACCGGCTGTACGTGTTCAGCCGCGACGATATCGATTTCCTCAACCGCACTCCGGTGCGCCGCATCGTGCTGGGCCAGGCCAATACGCTGCCCGAATGCAGCTCTCTCGATCGGCTGGAGGCTTTGGTGCGGGACAGCCAGACGGCGCGTTTCAATGTCGTCACCCGCGCCGCCTTCATCGTCGAACGCGCCGGGCGCAGCGATGTCGCGGCGACCGGCGGCAATCTGGCGGTGGCAACGCGCAGCGGTGATGATGCCTTGCGCAGCGGTGATGATCAGGCTGGCCTGCGCCGTGGCGCCCCCGATGCCCGTGATGCCGCCGATACCAGCAGCGATGCCGTGGCGGCGCGGTCGACCAGCCGCTGCCCGGCGGTGTTCGAGGAAGAACCCGAATTGCTGCCGGTGCTGATCGAAAACGCCGTTGCCGTGGGCGGCGCGGTGCGGCGGCCGGGGGCCTATCCGATCGCCGGCAGCGTCAGCGCCGCCGATCTGGCGGCAGTCGCCGAAGGCGTGCTCAGCGCCACGTCGGCGATGACGCTGGATGTCAGCCGCGCCGATGGCAGCGTGGTGACCCAGCAGCGCATCGCCACCGACGGTTATCCGACAGCGCTGGCGACGACGCTGGTGCGGGCCGGGGACGATCTGCGCTTCAACGCCGCCCAGCCGCAGTTCGAATCGGGCGGCGTGCTGCTGTCGGGCGAATTCAACCGTCCCGGTCTCTATTCGATCCGCAAGGGCGAAAAACTGTCGGAACTGATGGCGCGGGCGGGTGGCCTGTCACCGCTGGCCTATCCCTATGGTGCCATCTTCACGCGGCGTTCGGTCAAGGAATTGCAGCAGGAAGGCCTGCGCCGCACCAGCCGCGAGCTGACCACGGCGCTGCTTGCCGTGTCGGCACGCAAGGAAAGCACCGGCGGCGCGCTGCTGGCGGGGCAACAGCTGATCCAGCAGCTCGCCACCGTCGAGGCACCCGGCCGCGTGGTGGTTGAGGCCGATCCGCGGGTGCTGGCGCTGCGGGCCGATCTCGATACCGTGCTGGAAAGCGGTGACGCCATCGTCATGCCGAAACAGCCCAATTTCGTGCTGGCGCTTGGCGATTTGTCGAACCCCGGTGCCTTGCAGTTCATCGCCGGCAAGCCGGCGGCGGCCTATCTGCGTGAAGCCGGCGGCACTCAGCAAACGGCTGACAAGGGGCGCATCTTCATCGTGCTGCCCAATGGCACGTCGCAGCCGGTGGGCGGCGCGCGCGGCTGGGGCCGGGCGGAAAATGATGTGGTGCCGCCGGGTTCGACAATCATCGTGCCCAAGAATATCGATCCGCTGTACCGGCTCGATCTCGCCAAGGATGTGACGGGCATCCTGGGCACGCTGCTGACGTCCGTGGCGACGGTGGCGCTGCTGGCGCGATGATCCTGCGGGCTAAAGCACCATCTGGGTCTGCGTTGTCACACTGATCAGCTTGCCGGCGGCGGTTTCAACGCGCGTTGTCCAGACCGAGGTGCGGCGGCCGGCGTGGACAAGGCTGGCTATCGCCAGCAACCGGCTGCCGACCGGGGCGGCGCCGATCATGTTGGTCTTGCTCTCGATCGTTGTCGTGCCCTGAGCCCCGTCGGGCAGCACTTGAAACGCCCCGGCGGCCCCGGCGAAATCGGCCAGGGTCATCAAAAAGCCGCCATGCGCGGTGCCGCCGACGGTGCAATGTTCGGGTTGCAGGATCACTGAAACGACGACCGTATCGCGGTCGCACTGTTCGAGCTGGAAGCCGAGATGGGCCGAAAAGGGCACTTGCGCAACAATGCGCGCCCGTGATGCTGTGTCCATACGGTCTCCTATGCTGTTGATGGCGCCAGAACTTCATCCACCCGGCCGATCATCGCCGGGCGCAGGCCGTCGCGCTTGGCCACAAGGATCAGGTGATGGCGGTCGGGCAGGGTTTCGATCTGCCAGGCGAGCACTTCGAACATCGCATCGGCAAGCACCGGTTCCAGCCGCGCCTGCACCCAGCCGGGGGCCTGCCATTGCCAGCGCCGCCGCGCCTTGACGACCAGCAGCGCGATGCCGGCGGGGGCAAGGATGCGCCAGAGTTCGCGCAGCTGCGCTCGTGCCGTGGTGGCGGGCAAAACCGTCGTCACCAGCGCCTTGTCGAACACCGCCTCGATGAACGGCAGGCGCGCCGGATCGGCAACGACGGCACCGGCGGCACTCTGCCCCGGCCATGCCAGCCAGACGATCCGTTCGAAACCGCTGGTATCGGGAATGACCAGGCCGCCCGGCGGCCGCCCGGCGACCAGCATGCGGACATGACGTCCGCCGGCGAACAGGCGGGCGAGCGTTTCAGCCATGGTCCGGGGTCAGCGTTCCACGCAGATGGCGATCCCCATGCCGCCGCCGATGCACAGGGTGGCAAGGCCGCGCTTCACATCACGGCGGATCATTTCATGGATCAAGGTGGTCAGCACGCGGGCACCCGACGCACCGATGGGATGGCCGATGGCGATGGCGCCGCCGTTGACATTGACCTTGGCGGGATC
>JANYCM010000176.1 GCA_025360285.1 Sphingomonadales bacterium | reverse complement strand
CGCGAAGCCGCGGCGAAAGCCGGCAAATCGGAAGTGCTCGATCGCTATGCCGCCGACTATCCGAAAGGCCCGCATGATCAGCCGCAATCGATGTGCCCGGCCTTTGGTTCGCTGCGCGTCGGCTTGCGAATGCGCCGCACCGCGACGATCCTATCGGGGTCGGCCTGCTGCGTTTACGGCCTGACCTTCACATCGCATTTTTACGGCGCCCGCCGCACCGTCGGCTATGTGCCGTTCAGTTCGGAAACCCTGGTCACCGGCAAATTGTTCGAGGATATCCGCGACGCCGTCCACCAGATGGCCGACCCCGAACTTTACGACACCATCGTCATCACCAATTTGTGCGTGCCCACCGCCTCGGGCGTGCCGCTGCAACTGCTGCCCGATGTCATCAATGGTGTGCGCATCATCGGCATCGATGTGCCGGGCTTCGGCGTACCGACCCACGCCGAAGCCAAGGATGTGCTGGCCGGCGCCATGCTCGCCTATGCCCGCAAGGAAGCCATGTCCGGGCCGGTTGCCGCCCCCGCCGAACGCCCCGACAAGCCGACGATCACCCTGCTCGGTGAAATGTTTCCAGCTGATCCTGTCGGCATCTCGATGATGCTGGAACCGATGGGTCTCGCTGCCGGGCCAGTGGTGCCGACCCGCGAATGGCGTGAACTTTATTCGGCGCTCGATTGCGCCGCCGTCGCCGCCATTCACCCCTTCTACACCGCCAGCGTGCGCGAATTCGAAGCCGCCGGCCGCAAGGTCGTCGGCAGTGCGCCCGTCGGCCGCGATGGCACTGCCGCCTGGCTCGCCGCCATCGGCGACGCTTGTGGTATCAGCGCCGACAAGGTCGCTGCCGCCCAGAACAAGTTCCTGCCGGCCATCGCCGGCGCACTCGCGGCCAAGTCGATCAACGGCCGCATTACCGTGTCGGGCTATGAAGGTTCCGAACTGCTGGTCGCCCGGCTGCTCGTCGAAAGCGGCGCCGATGTCCGTTATGTCGGCACCGCCTGCCCGAAGACGCGCTGGTCGGATCCCGATCGTGAATGGCTTGAGGCCAAGGGCGTCCATATCCAGTATCGTGCCAGCCTGGAGCAGGACATTGCGGCGGTTGACGAATTCCGGCCGGATCTGGCCATCGGCACGACGCCCGTCGTCCAGCATGCCAAATCGCACGCCATTCCGGCGCTGTATTTCACCAACCTGATTTCGGCCCGCCCGCTGATGGGCCCGGCCGGCGCCGGCAGCCTGGCGCAGGTCATCAATGGCGCGCTCGGCAACAAGGCGCGGTTCGACACGATGAAAGCGTTCTTTGAAGGCGTCGGCGAAGGCTTTACCGCCGGTATCTGGGAAGATACCCCGACCGACCGCCCGGATTTCAAGAAGAAATACGCCGCCAAGATGGTTGCCGCCGCCAAGGCCGAAGAGGCAATCGGCTCATGACCTTGATCCTCGATCACGGCGTTTTTGATGACTTCGTCATGATCTGTGGCGGTCGCGGAGGCGCGGCATGACCCTGATCCTCGATCATGACAGGGCCGGCGGTTACTGGGGCGCCGTCTACGCCTTTACCGCCATCAAGGGCCTGCAGGTCATCATCGATGGCCCGGTCGGTTGCGAAAACCTGCCGGTCACCTCGGTGCTGCATTATACCGATGGCCTGCCACCGCACGAACTGCCGATCGTCGTCACCGGCCTTTCGGAACAGGAACTCGGCCGCGACGGCACCGAAGGCGCGATGAAGCGGGCGTGGAAGACGCTCGATCCGTCATTGCCGGCCGTGGTCGTCACCGGTTCGATCGCCGAAATGATCGGCGGCGGCGTGACGCCCGAAGGAACCAATATCCAACGTTTCCTGCCGCGCACCATTGATGAAGACCAATGGCAGGCCGGCGACCGCGCCCTGACCTGGCTGTGGACGCAGTTCGGCCCCAAAAAAGTGCCGCCGGTCCGGCCGCGCAAGGAAGGCCAGAAACCCAAGGTCAACATCATCGGGCCGATGTATGGCACCTTCAACATGCCGTCCGATCTCGCCGAAATTCGCCGGCTGATCGAAGGCATTGGTGCCGAGGTCAACATGGTGTTCCCGCTCGGCACCCACCTCGCCGACATTCGCCGGCTGGCCGATGCCGAAGTCAACGTCTGCATGTATCGCGAATGGGGCCGCGGCCTTTGCGAGGCGCTGGAGCGCCCGTATCTTCAGGCACCGATCGGCCTCAATTCGACAACACTGTTCCTGCGCAAGCTCGCCGAGATGACCGGCCTTGATGCCGAACCCTTTATCGAGCGCGAAAAGCACACCACCATCAAGCCGCTGTGGGACTTATGGCGTTCGGTGACCCAGGATTTCTTCGGCACCGCCAGCTTTGCCGTGGTGGCCACCGAAACCTATACCCGCGGCCTGCGCAGCTTCCTTGAAGACGATATGGGGCTGCCCTGCACTTTCACCTTCATGCGATCGGCCGGCATCAAGCCCGACAATGCCGCGGTGCTGGAGGCGATCAAGACCAAGCCGCCGCTGATCATGTTCGGCAGCTATAACGAACGCATGTACATGGCCGAGGTCGGCAGCCGCTCGATCTATGTGCCCGCCAGCTTCCCCGGCGCTGCCATCCGGCGCCATACCGGCACGCCGTTCATGGGTTATTCGGGCGCCACCTATCTGGTGCAGGAAGTCTGCAACGCGCTGTTTGACGCGCTGTTCTTCATCCTGCCACTGGCGAGCCAGATGGACCGTGCCGAGGCGACGCCCTCGCGCCTGCTCGAACAGGTTTCGTGGGAAGATGACGCCCGGTCGGAACTGGATGTGCTGGTCGACAAGCAGCCGGTGCTCGTGCGCATTTCCGCCGCCAAGCGGCTGCGCGATGCCGCCGAACGCGCCGCGCGCGATGCTGGCGAAAAACAGGTTACCCGGGATCGGCTCTATGCCGCTGCCCGACTTTTTGAAGCGCAGGCCGCATGATCGGCTTTCGCCCATACCTTGGTCCAATCCTGGACCTCGACCCCTTTGCGGTGGGTTCCAACGCCGCGAAGCTGCCGGTCGGGCGAGGCCATTCCCGGCCCCGTGCGGCGGATAAACTGGAGGATAATCGATGAGTGACAACAAGTTGGGGCCAGGTACCTACCTGACCGACGCCGAAGCGAAGGAAGTGCACAAGCTCTTCGTCGCCTCAACGGCATTTTTTGTGTTTGTGGCGATCATCGCCCACTTCCTCGTCTGGTCGTGGCGTCCCTGGCTCGGTGCTTCAAAGCCCCTCGCCCAGATCGAACAGACGGTGAAGCAGGCCGACGCGACGCGCGCCGCGCCGGCCCGCGGTTAAGGAGACGATACAATGTGGAGAATTTGGCAGACCTTCAATCCGCAACGCATCCTGAGTGCGCTCGCGATTTTCCTTTTCACCCTTGCCGTGCTGATTCACTTCATCCTGCTCAGCACCAACCGCTACAATTGGCTCGATGGCGCCGACGCCAAGCCGGCCGCCACAGCCGCGCTGACCACGGCCAGCACATCGGCCTGACGTCTGATGCGTTCCTGTGTTGCGTAAGAGGTAAGGCGAGACGGGCGGGATCCCCCACAGGAACCCGCCCGCCCGCACCATCAGCTAAAAGCCCGCGCCGCCTTTCTGCGGCCCCGGGGGGAGGTGCGCCATGGCGCTGTTGAGTTTCGAACGGAAATATCGCGTTCGCGGGGGCACGCTGATCGGCGGTGACCTTTTCGATTTCTGGGTTGGCCCCTTCTATGTGGGCTTCTTCGGGGTCACGACGATCTTCTTTGCCACGCTGGGAACGGCGTTGATCCTGTACGGCGCCGCCATCGGCCCGACCTGGAACCCCTGGCTGATCAGCATTGCGCCGCCCGACATCAAATATGGCCTGGCACTGGCGCCGCTGCGCCACGGCGGCTTGTGGCAGATCATCACCATCTGTGCCGTCGGGGCTTTCTCGAGCTGGGCGCTGCGCGAAGTCGAAATCTGCCGCAAGCTCGCCATGGGCTATCATGTGCCCTTCGCCTTTGGTTTCGCCATCTTCGCCTATGTATCGCTGGAAGTGATCCGGCCGATGCTGATGGGTGCCTGGGGTTGGGGCTTCCCTTACGGGATTTTCAGCCACCTCGATTGGGTGTCGAACACCGGCTACCAATATCTGCATTTCCATTACAATCCAGCGCATATGCTGGCGGTGAGCTTCTTCTTCACCACGGCGCTGGCGCTCGGCCTGCATGGTTCGCTGGTGCTGTCGGCGGTCAACCCGGCCGAAGGCACCGATGTCAAATCGCCCGAATATGAAGACACCTTCTTCCGCGATCTGATCGGCTATTCGGTCGGCACGCTGGGTATCCACCGCGTCGGCTTGCTGCTGGCGCTGAACGCCGCCTTCTGGAGCGCGGTGTGCATCATCATTTCCGGACCCTTCTGGTCACGCGGCTGGCCGGAATGGTGGACCTGGTGGCTCAACCTGCCGATCTGGCGCTAAGGGGAGACAGGACCATGGCTTACCAAAATATCTTTACCCAGGTTCAACTCCGCGGCGAATTCGAACCCGGCGTCCCCCTCGGCCCGCATAACGACACGCGCTTCGGGCCGTTCGGCTACACCTATTGGATGGGCAAGCTGGGCGGCACCCAGATCGGCCCGGTCTATCTCGGCACGCTGGGTCTCGCTTCGCTGATCTGCGGCACGCTGGCCTTCTGCATCATCGGGCTGAATTTCTGGGCCCAGGTCAATTGGGACCCGATCCAGTTCGTCCGGCAATTGTTCTGGCTGTCACTGGAACCGCCGCCAGCCAAATATGGGCTGAAGGTGCTGCCGCCGCTGCATGAAGGCGGCTGGTGGCTGATCACCGGCTTCTTCCTTACCGCCTCGGTGCTGCTGTGGTGGGCACGGACCTATCGCCGCGCCAAGGAACTCAACATGGGCACCCATGTTGCCTGGGCCTTTGCCTCCGCCATCTGGCTCTATCTGGTGCTCGGGTTCATCCGGCCACTGGCCATGGGCAGCTGGTCGGAAGCCGTGCCGTTCGGCATCTTCCCGCACCTTGATTGGACGGCGGCGTTCTCCATCCGCTACGGCAATCTGTTCTACAACCCGTTCCACGCGCTTTCGATCACCTTCCTCTATGGCTCGACCTTGTTGTTCGCCATGCACGGCGCAACCATCCTGGCCGTCGGCCGCTATGGCGGTGAACGCGAGATCGAACAGATCACCGATCGCGGCACTGCGTCAGAACGCGCTGCGCTGTTCTGGCGCTGGACAATGGGTTTCAACGCCACCATGGAATCGATCCATCGCTGGGCCTGGTGGTTCGCGGTGCTGACGACGCTGACCGGCGGCATCGGCATCCTGCTGACCGGCACGGCGGTCGATAACTGGTATCTTTGGGCTGTCGAACATCATTTTGCGCTGGCCTATCCGGCGACCGGTGTTGTCGATCCCGCCACGCTTCCGGGGGCACCGCAATGACGCGCAAACTCGTCTCTCTCGCCATCATCCTGCCGGCATTTTTGCTGGCAGGATGTGAATTCGGCACCAAGGTCGTCGAACAGACCGGGCCGCGCGGCGCCGGCACCTTCCAGGTCGCCAACAAGAGCACCATGGCGGTGGTCGGCAAGGTGCCCGATCCGCCCTATCCGCTGACGCCCGATATGCTCCAGGGCCCGCGCGCCAAGGAAACCTATCAGAACGTCAAGGTGCTCGGCGACCTGTCCACCGAGGAATTCAACTATACGATGGCGTCGATCACCAATTGGGTGGCGCCGGACGGCACGGTGGCCAATGGCGGCTGCAATTATTGCCACAACCCGGAAAACATGGCGTCCGACGAGAAATACACCAAGGTCGTGGCGCGCAAGATGTTGCAGATGACGCGCAACATCAATTCGACCTGGCGACCGCATTTCCAGGCCAGCCTCAACACCGGCGGCAATGCTGGCGTTACCTGCTGGACCTGCCATCGCGGCCAGCCGGTGCCCAAGTATAACTGGTCGGAAAGCCTGCCCGAACCGAACCGCCTGAATGGCAATCATCATGGCCAGAACGCCCCGGCACAAACCGTCGCCTATGCGTCCTTGCCCAATGATCCGTTCTCGGCGTTGCTGCAGGGCAAGAACCAGATCCGGGTGCAGGCGACCAGTGCCTATCCCAGCAGCTACAAGAGCCCCATCGAAACCACCGAGAAGACTTATGGCCTGATGATGCACATGTCGCAGGGCCTGGGGGTCAATTGCACCTATTGCCATAACACCCAGAACTTCGCGAACTGGTCGCAATCCCGCACCCAGCGCGTGTCGGCCTGGTATGGCATCCGCATGGTGCGTGACAGCAATGATAATTATATCAGTGCCTTGGGTGACGTATGGCCGGCCAATCGCCGCGGTCCGGCGGGTGATCCCCGCAAGATCTATTGCACCACCTGCCACCAGGGCGTGAACAAGCCCCTGGGCGGTTACCCGATGCTCAAGGACTATCCGGGCCTGAAGGGAACACCGGTCGCCGGACCGGCCGCACCGCCGGCGCCAGCAGATGCCGTGCCGGTGGCGGCCGCCGCCGATACGGCCAAGCCCGCCGGCTGATACTTGATGACTCGGGGGCGGTATCAGCCCTGACGACAAGCGGCCCGGTGCAGCAATGCGCCGGGCCGTTTTGTCACGGATCGCCGTGGGTGCGGCGGCGCCTTTGCTGGCAGGATTGCGGAACCTTCCGCCCTCGCATCGGTTTCATCCATGTCTAACCAAGGATGCCCCGATGACCGGCCGTGATGATCGCCTGCCCCCCGATACCGCCACAAATCAGGGCGGCGCGTCGACCGTGTCGCACGGGTCCGGCTTTGGCCGCTTCATCCTGTTGTTGCTGATCATCATCATCGCCGTGGCGGCGGCGGCCTTGGCGCTGGGCCTGGTGCGGATCGACAGTATCGGCAGCCTGCAACCGCCGCATGTGGCGATCGAGGGCGGGCAGATTCCGAAGATCGAAGTCAACACCGCGAAGATCGACATGCATCGCAAGACGGTGACGATCACAGTTCCCGAAATGACGGTCGAAAAGCCCGAACAGGCACCCGCGTCGGACAAATAGCGCCGGCGCCGGCCCCTGGAACTTAGGCCTGGTCGGCTTCGGTTCCGACCAGCCGCCGCCACAGCGTCCGCATTGCGCCGACCGGCGCCACCGGTTCCGCGGCGCCTACGGCCGTGATGGCCGTATGAA
>JANYCM010000163.1 GCA_025360285.1 Sphingomonadales bacterium | reverse complement strand
CTGCAATGGCATCGGCCGGCAGGGCCAAGGGCAACAGCCCACCGCGCACGGCATTGCCGGCGAAAATCGGGCTGAAACTCGGGGCGATCACCGCCCTGATGCCATATTCGGCCAATGCCCAGACAGCGTGTTCGCGGCTCGATCCACAGCCGAAGTTATTGCCCGCCAGCAAGATCGTTGCACCGCGAAAGCCGGGCTGGTTGAGGATGAAGTCGGGATTTTCAACCCGGTCACCGTGATAGCGCCGCCCGGCAAACAGGCCGGCGGCCAGCCCGGTCTTGCCGGTGGTCTTCATTTCGCGCGACGGAATGATGATGTCGGTATCGATATTATCCTCGATCATAGGGGCCGCAATGCCGGTCATCCGGGTGAAGGGCTGGCTCATGCCGCCGCCGCAATGCAGCCGGCAATGGCACTGGCCGCCACCACTTCGGGACTGGCGATATGGGTGCGGGTGCCCGGGCCCTGGCGGCTTTCGAAATTGCGATTGGTCGATGAAATCACCCGCTGCCCGGCGCCAAAACTTTCACCACCGGCGTAAAAGCACATGGAGCAGCCCGATTCGCGCCATTCAAAGCCCGCCGCCGTAAAGATGCGGTCGAGGCCCAGCGCCTCGGCAGCGCGCTTCACCGCGCTCGATCCCGGCACGACAATGGCGCGCACCCCCGGCGCCACCCGGCGCCCCGCCACAATGGCCGCCGCGCGCTGCAAATCGGCAAGCCGGCTGTTGGTGCAGCTGCCGATGAAGGCGCCATCGATGGCAAGACCAGCGAGTGCCTGGCCAGGGGCAAGCCCCATATAGGCCAGCGCCTTGTCATAGGCCGCACCCGCGCCCGCCGGCACGACACCCGTTATCGCGACGCTCTGCGCCGGCGACGTTCCCCAGCTGATCATCGGGCGCAATGTCGCGGCATCTATACTGATATCACGATCAAAGACGGCATCGGGATCGCTGCGCAGCCCCCGCCAATCGGCCAGCGCCCGTTCCCACATGGGGCCTGATGGCGCGTAACGCCGGCCCTTCAACCAGGCAAAGGTTACATCATCGGGCGCGATGACCGCCGAAAAGGCGGCGAATTCCGTTGCCATGTTGCACAGTGTCATTCGGGCCTCCATCGCCAGCTCTCGCACTGCCGATCCCGCGAATTCAATGGCATGGCCCTGGCCGCCGGCGGCGCCGTGCGCGGCGATCAGCGCCAGCGCCATATCCTTGGCGGTGACGCCGGCGGGCAATTCGCCTTCGAAGCTCACGCGCATGGTCGGCGGCTTTTGCAGGCGCAAACTGCCTGTTGCCAGCGCATGTTCGGCCTCGGTGGAGCCAATCCCCCAGGCGAGAGCGCCAACCGCGCCCTGGGTACAGGTGTGGCTGTCAGGCGCCACTAGCGTCAGGCCGGGCAGCACGATGCCGAGTTCGGGTGAAACGACGTGAACAATGCCCTGGTCGGGATCGCCGATATCAAAAACCGTTATGCCGGCGGCGCGCGCCGCGCTGCGGGTTTCGGTGATGAACGCCGTGCCGCCCGGCATCAATGTCGTGTCACCGCGCCCGGGCAGCGTATCGACAATATGATCCATCGCCACAAAGGCGCGGGATGGATCGACAACGCGGCGCCCTGCGGCCGCCAGGCTGTTCAACGCCGCGGCGCCGGTGCGTTCATGCAGAAACACCCGGTCGATAGCGATGATCGTCGCCCCGCCGGGTGTTTCGGCAATGGCGTGCGCATCCCATAATTTGTCGAACAACGTCGTCATGGCCAATGGGAATAGAGGCGGCCACGCCGCAGCGCCAGCATCAGCGCGACAACCGGCTTCAGATTGTCGCCTGCGCATCGACAACACCGTCGATCAGATTAGCGTCACGCAAGCGATCGATCCAGGAATCCGGACGCCGGGCGACCGCCGCCAGCCACGTCGCCCGCGCGGCGGCGGCGCGGCGGGCAATCGCATTGGCCTCTGCCGCGGTGACGGCGGCAAATTGCAGCGGGCTGCCCGGCCGGGTCTGGGCCGCGCGATCGACATCGACATCGATGACGGTGGCAATACGCGGATAGCCGGCGGTGGTTTGATGGTCGGCAAGCAATATGGTCGGCGTGCCCGCGCCATTGACCTGGATGGCACCGCGCAACAACGGCGCCGACAACATGGTCACCGACAGCGGCGGTAGCGCCGGGCCATCAAGCACCAGACCCATGCGATCAAAGGCCTGGCCGGCGAAATATGGCCCCGCCAGCAATGCCGCGATCGATTCGGGGGCAAAATACTGCTCTTGCGGTCCAAGCACGACGCGAATGGGGCCGTCATCGGCCGGCGGCATCGGGATCGGCCGCGTCGCCGGCGGCGGCACCGCGACCACCACCAGCGTGTCGCCGGCCGCAAGCCGGCCGCCGCCAAGCCCCGCAAGCGCCAGGGTCGCCGCACTGCCCAACCATTGCCGGGCCGCCAGTGCGCCGGCAAAGGCGAGGCTGGCCCAATTGCCCGCCCTGCCCTCGCGAATGGTCAGGCAGGATCCGGGGGATAACACGCCGGT